>CAYPUO010000279.1:0-4968 GCA_964413775.1 uncultured archaeon | reverse complement strand
CACTTCTCATACAAGCTTATAGTCAGTTCCAAAATAGGATTGAATCAGCCTATCTTGCATCCCCGCCATCTCTCTCCATGGAACCTTTGAAGAGTGGTCTCTTATATCATTGGGAACTCTCTTTGCGGCTTCGCCGATAATCTGGAGCTTCACCATAACTGCGCTGGACGTATTCTCGTCATCTACGAAGCCTTGATAGTCAAGACCTTCAACGAATCTGTCAATTGCTTCAACGGCAGTCGGGATGTCTTGCAAGAAGAATCGTGGATCCCGTTTTATACCTCGGCGGCCTCTGCTAGCATTCTATCTCTTAGCTCTGGTCGTAATGCTCTCTCAGAAACAATATCCACTTTCAGGCAGAGCATCTCTTCCAGAAAGTCGCCTAGGCCAACCAAATCGAATAGTGTTGCACCTACGTCGAATCTGACAAGGATATCGATATCAGTCTCTGGCTTCTGTCCTTCTCTTGCATATGATCCGAAGACGCCTAGTACTCGGGCTTTGTACTCGCTAGAAATCTTATCTCTGTTCTTTTTCAGGAGTTTCGCCGCTTCTTCTAACGCTTTCATGTTGAATATCGCCATCTAGTTCTATGTGTGTAATCGTACTAGCTCATTCCTAAAAACCTTTGAAGAACATGTTAAGGAGTATCATAATAGTCATAATCTGGCTGACATACACAGTCATGACATCAACGTGGTCGTTGACCTGAACGAGCATGGCATTTATGCCCGTCAGTTTCGCCGCCTAGACCGGAGATTGAAGCCAAAAACATGCTTCTTCCACCCATGCCAACACAATTGAGCGAGGTCATTTCTGTCAGTTTTTCGTGTCTAGGAGGTTTCCTGCAGGCAGAGCAGAGGCATCGAAGACCTCCTGACAATTGAATATCTATGAGAACTATAGCTCGTAGGTAGGAAGATTGCTTCCTCCTTTATATACTCCAAATGCAGTAGGTAAGCTTGGTGACTATGCATTCTCGCTCTAAACGGAATCACGATGAGGCGCGTAGAACTGTGGTGACCGGCATTGAAGCGAGTACCCTGAATGCAATGAGTGACTATCTCACAGAGAAAGGATTTCAGGGGGGCTTTGTGGAATGGTACGGGCGAGTTCTATCTATCGTGAAGACCATGTTCGAGGATGAGTTCCTTGCTGAACGTCTGGTCCTTACAGGTGGTCTGCCCATTGCTCAGGTGTACGCCGACGAGGAACTGAAACGGCTCTCCTATGACTCTGATGTAGTGTACAGACATATGGACGGGTCAAGAGACTGGGGTGATGTGTGGGAAGAGATTGACGAACGCATGAAGAAGGCTCTCTATGTCCTTGGATATACTGATGATGACATAAAGATAAGTCCCACATACAGACTCAATCGGTTCACTGTTTCTTTTATGTCACTTATAGGACAAGAGAGAGAGGTAAAGATTGAGATTGGCTATATGAACCGAGCTCCCCTTTCTGCAGATGGTGACTCTTGGGCACAACTCAAAGTAGCTGGAACAGATAAAACAATTAGGGTCCGTGTGCCGCCGACCGAGGAACTGTATGCATCGAAGCTTGCAGCCTTGTTAATGAGGCGGACTTCTCGCGACATATATGACATATGGTGCCTTAGCCAGCATCCGGACCTAATCAAAAGAGATGTATTTCGAAAATGTGTTATTACGGTACTGCTCGGAGACATGGACCACTCCCTGTTCGATCTGGATATCCGAACCTTTAAGCATAGTTTCGCAGATGATCTACTGCGAAGCCGTCTACCAGAAGAACGATGGAAATACGTCAGTTCTCATCAAGATGACATCCTTACTATGGTACAGGAATTCGTAAGGCAGGTCTTTGGTGGAATAACTGATGATGAAAGAGCGGTCATTGAAGATTTCTATGATAGTACTATCGCTGACGACACAGAAGACTCACAGACTGCAGACCTACATGCAAAGAAGACAGTACAGCACCTTGTCGATAGACTTGACCCAGACAATGTCCTTGGAACGGGTGCTCGGGTGTACCCACCGATGGTGGACATGTGGCTCCAATTGCACTCCAGGATTGCTCGAAAGACCTCCTCAAGTAGAGAGAGAAGACCAGGCGCCTAGCTGGAATGCCTGTTCAATGGCTTTATATGTATATTTCGCACATATATTGTTCTGAAAAGAGCATGACTCTCATAGAACAAGTTTACTATAATCTTCTTGAGCAAAAGCTAGTATCTTTTGAGGATATCGTCGAGACCACTGAGAGAGTCCTAGGTCGAGAGGTAAAGAACAAGTATGCCTACAGGACCTATGTGTATCCTCTTCTCCGAAACAAGAAGCTTACCCGTATCAGGAGAGGACTGTATGTAGCCTCTCTCCCAAAAAAGGCAAATTGGGTAATCGGTTCGCGGCTCACCATTGCATCAAAGCTCAGCCCCTCTGGGTTTCTTGGCTATATGGAGGCACTGGAATACTATGGTGCTTCTCATGCACACTATTTCCTTACGCACCTCTGTGTCCCTAAATCAGAACCTTTCAGAAAGTTCTCCTACAGAGGATATCGCTTTGAGCCA
This sequence comes from uncultured archaeon, assembly GCA_964413775.1. Classification (GTDB taxonomy): domain Archaea; phylum Asgardarchaeota; class Thorarchaeia; order Thorarchaeales; family Thorarchaeaceae; genus MP5-2226. Next base: position 2,411 of record CAYPUO010000279.1, on the reverse strand, counting down.
CTCCGTGTCAGGGACATCGCTTCTGAAATCGTGACTGGGACATTAGAGGGAACAGCGGTACGTGTGAGTTCCAGAGAGCGCACATTCCTTGACTGTCTTGCGCATCCCGAACGGTCTGCCGGATGGGAAGACACGTACAAGTCTCTGTGGGGTCTTCGGGGAGTGGACTTCCAGAGGTTATGTCAGCTGCTTGTGGAACGAGATGGAGTAGCAAGAGAAAATGGTCGCGATGCTCAGACGCTCATCAGGAGGACAGGCCTTATCCTCGAGATGCTAGAGGCTGATTCCCCCTACTTTAAAGATGCAGGAACCTGTATCGACAGAATCCTTGACCTAGTGGAAGGACACTCTCGGTATATCATGCCTCGCAGCAAGGGATTCTACATCCATGGCCAGCATTATGTTTCCTCGTGGAATCTCATCATCCCCAAGCACTTCGAGATTCTGCTTCGTGGGCCTCGTCACAGCTTCACCCCTCTCTATTCTGCCTTTTGAAACAATGACCGTGAATCCAGAAATGGTTTCAATTGGATGAGTATTTCGATTTCTTTTCGAGCGAGGAGCATCACTCTTCCTGTCTGGAAAAGCAGAGACCCGCTAGAAATCTTATCTCTGCTTCTTTTCAGGAGTTTCGCCACTTCTTCTAATGATTTCATGCTGGAGATCGCCGCCGAGCTCTATGTGTGTAATCGTACTAGCTCATTCCTAAGAAACCTTTGAAGAACATATCACGGAGTGCCAATATAGCTATAATCTGGTCGATATGCGCATCCACGACATCGATATAATCGTTGACCTGAACAAGCACGACCCGAATGCCCTGTCAGTCTGACCGCCAAGACTAGGATTGAAACCAAGGACACTGACTCCAGACCGCTCCAAGGATGCAGGAAACTATTCAGAAAGACCTTGTTTCATCTGTTCTAGGGACGGCAGCTCCAGACGATGTTCGTAGTCTTGCCACTCTTTCCAGTATTTCCGGAGATATTCTCCAATCTCAAGTGGGTCCCCAAATAGGACCTGGTAGTCCTGCAAGATATCAGCCTTTACAACTGTAGGAAGTGTTTCAAAGATGGAAATGTCGTATAGTGCTGGTACCTCCCAGATGATTCTCTTCTTCAGTTCTTTAGCATACTCCCTATCTTCGGAATGGGACAGGACCGCTATATCTATGTCTGATCCATCTCGGAACTGACCAGAAACATACGAGCCAAAGAGTAGCACATCTCTGTCCGCGATTACCTCTAGGTCCCTCCTGATATCTTCAATGTGCATCAAGGTATTCCTCCAAAATCCCTATCGTTTCTGTCAGTGATTGTCTTACATCAACAAAGGACTCTATGACGATTTCCTTATCAATTCCATTATACTGATGCACAAGTACATTCCTGAGACGATTGCATCTCTGCAGATGATTTGCCAGCTTGGGCGTTAGGAATTCCTTTTCCTCCAAGTACTCTATATTGTATTGATTCCCCTTGGCAATGTCCCCTCTGTCCTTTATGAGCATGGCAATCAAGTCCATGACACTTTCGATAGATGTCAATAGACAGTAGTAGAGAGCTTTCTCTTGCACCTCATCGGGGTCGGTCAGTAATCCCTCTGCTAGGGATAGGCTATCCAGCACGTAGCGCATCTTCGTCTTATATCGTGACTTCCGTAGTTGGTCCACATCCAATCATTCCGTACTCTGAGAATACGGACATGTTACACTACTGATGATATTAACGTTGTTTTTTCCGGTATGCCAGAGCCTGCTAAGTCCGCCATGTGGCGCACTCTCTAGAGTTGGAGTTCTGGCCAGAGAACTGGCTTCCTAATCGATTCGCTTATGTCTTGGCCACGCCGCCTTGATGGGAGCGTCGGTTTCATTCTTATGAGGTGAAGAGTCTGTCACGAGCAATTGACACTATCCTGATCCGTGCAGGGAGGAACTCGGGGTATGCTCTGAACGAATAATCCGATAGTGAAAAATGACTTCGCCTGTCTTTTACACTGATCGAAATCATAAACTCTCTTTTTATTGGCTCCTTTCGTCGGAACCAAGCCCTCTTGTAACATAGTCCAAGACCTGGCTCCCATGTCTAAGATTCCTCAATATGAGCTCTAATCTATATCTACTCGTTAGAGTAATAAGAATCTGCTTCAGGAGGAATTTCTTCCTATGGACGAACTTACCATAGCTTTCGGCAATCATCATCTCCAGAATGCTTGTTTTAACCGAATTAGGATAGATGTCTGAGACAATGGTCCCTGTTTCCCAATACAACTCAGGGTCTAGTAGATGTTGGTTCACAAGCAGGTCCCATATTTGAGTTCCCGGCAGCGCTCCTAATATATTCAGTTGTGGAAAGTGAATTTCGAGTTTCATTGGGGAGGCCAGAGTATTCTGCAGTTCTCTGATAGTTTGG
>CAYPUO010000278.1:0-4973 GCA_964413775.1 uncultured archaeon | reverse complement strand
TTCCCCTACACACTGAAACTGCCAGTGATGCAGTCGGCATGGCTCAGCTTTCTTTTGTCATTTTACATATGAAGAAGCCCTCAGTTCCATGCAGGTGTGGGAGGAATCTCCTAGAGAGATTCAGGCTATCATTCAGTTGAACTCCGTATGGTTCTGAGTATCCCGGCGTACCAAACTCACATTCAATGGGGATGACTTTCAGGTCTGGATACTTCTGGAGCATCTCATCCACAACATACTCGTTCTCTTCCGGCGCAATGGAACATGTTGAATATACAAGATATCCCCCCACAGCTAGTTTCTGTATGGCTGCATCCAAGAGTGCGTTTTCTCGTGTTGCGCAATAGTAGATATCTGCCATTGTTTTGTTAGTCTTTCTGGTAGGATCAAGAGGAATGAGCCCTTCCCCAGAACATGGAGCATCGAGTAGGATTCTTGTAGGTTCTATGTCAAGATTACCAATCTTCTTGGCATCACCACGGAGCACGAGTGTGTTTGTTGCACCGCATCGGAGAATGTTGCTTCGCAGGCTATCAATCCGTATTCTATCCTGCTCAATCGCTATCACAAGTCCGGAGTTTTGCATCATCTGGGAAAGGTGAGTTGTCTTGCCCCCGGGGGCTGCCGCTAGATCTGCGACCACATCATTAGGCTGCGGATTCAAGACTTCAACTGCAGTCATCGAGGGTACTCCCTGCACATAGTAGTACCCAAGCATATGTTCCAGAAGTGCTCCTGGAGATAACTCATGGAAATCTGCGTAATATCCTGTTGCTAGCCATGGCACCTTTTCAAGGCTGATTCCTTTCTTCTCAAGAAGGGCAACTGTTGAAGGGCCGTCATTCTTCAGACTATTCAGTCGTATAGAGGCTCGTATTGGCTGTTCACATGCATCTAGGAACCGCAGTGCTTCATCCTCCCCCCATAGGGATAGGTACCTCTCTATCATGTACTGGAGATAGCCATACTTTTTTGCTAGTTCCTTTGCTCTCATCCTCAGTTCCTTGCGCGACATTCACTATGCCTCTTGACTTGCCTCATTCTCCTATATCCTCGTTCCACAGCTCAGGCCGGTTCTTGATGAAGCTGGTCATAAGACTGATACACTCATCGTTGTCCATAACAGCGATATCCACTCCTCTCGACCTCACATAGTCTTCAGGTCCTCTAAATGTCCTGTTCTCGCCTATGACAACTTTTGGGATTTTGTACAGCAGTACCGCTCCGCTACACATGTCACAAGGCGAGAGAGTGGAGTACAGGGTTGCTCTCTTGTAGTCTTTCGCTTTCAGCCGACCCGCGTTCTCTAGGCAGTCCATCTCGGCGTGTAGGACCACGCTTCCATTCTGGACCCGCCTATTGTGTCCCCTGCCCACAATCTGGCCGTCAATCACGAGGATCGAACCAATAGGGATGCCTCCTTCCGATTCCCCCTTTCTTGCCTCCTCAATTGCCGCCTCAATGAATCTATCATGTTCTGTATTCAATATAATCCCTCATCTGGACTTGAGTGCTTGTGTGAGTTCGGCCACGCCTGGGCGAATGACTGGGACTTGGTGTGTCAGTCGGTCGGGAGTTGCAAGGTCTTTGAAACCAGAGCCCGTTATGGGGACAACTATTCGGTCCGATGTATCGATGATTCCTTGGTTCATCAGAGCTTCTAGACCCGCCATGGCCGCAACTCCACTTGGCTCTGCGAATATTCCTTCGTGCTTGCCTAGCAGTACTAGATGCCGTTCTATGTCGCTGTCAGAAACAGAAACTGCCGTGCCATTTGCTATCTTCAAATAACGGATAGCGGCATCTCCGTCCCAAGGAAAGGGATCTGCAAGTCCTCCAGCAACGGTTTCGTTCGAGTCCCATGGGCTAATACTGAGTGGGTCCTGTCCTTCTCTGAAGGCCCTTACGATAGGAGAACACCCCTCAGGTTGAACTACTACTGGTCTTGGTAGAGTATCTATGAATCCCATCTCTTTGAATTCCCACAGGCCTTTCATGGTGCCTGCCATGAGCCCCCCACTTCCACTTGGAAAGAGAATCCAGTCTGGCACATTCCATGCTAGCTGCTCTGCAACCTCGTACCCCAGCGATTTTGTTCCTTCGAACTGGAATCCGTTGAACGGACCGAATGACGGTGTTGGCGTCCAGCCGAGTTCATCGCATGCTGCCTGCAAGAGTGATGTTGTTGGATCTACACCCTCCTCTACCTTGCGGACACGAAATACATTTGCACCGAGTGTTCTCAAGTGGATAAGCTTTCCAGCTGGCGCATTCTCAGGAACGAATACTACGGCTCTCAGTCCAGCCCTTGCCGCATATGTCGACATCGCTGCTGCAGCATTCCCTGAGGATGCTGCTGCAACAGTCTCTGCTCCATCCTCATTAGCCCTGGTCACCCCTATGCAAATCGGACGGTCCTTGAATGAGCCTGAAGGGTTTTGCGTTTCTATCTTGAGATAGAGATTGGCAATGCCAAGTTCATTCGCCAAGTTCGTGCTTCGTACAAGTGGCGTGTTTCCCTCGCCCAGAGTGATAATGCTCTCTCGTCGCCGGATAGGCATGAGTTCAAAGTACTTCCAGAGCCCGCCTTTTCTCGTTTCTATGTCTTGTTTCGTCAGATGGTCCTTGATTTGTTCTAGGTCGAGAATGACATCGATTCTCCCACCACACTTGTCATTTGGTGGGACGTTTTCATCCGTGTACTCCTTTCCGCATTTGGCACATTTGTAATGTCTTGTTTCCGACACGATGTCACCAGCCTGTATCCAGTCTTATGAATTCGTTATGTGGCTTACGCTCGGCTTTTGTGGAACTGCCCCGCAAACCTTAATCATGGTGTGATGCTGTAGGACTGATGGATGGTATCACGGATGAGTTTCTCAAGCTATGAAGTCGAAGTCAAGGTTGCTATCAAGAGTCCTGCAGCCACCGAGCAAGCTCTTCTGGGGCTGGGTGCTATGAAGACCAACTCTGAAACTGAGGTTGATGAATACTTCAATCACCCATGTAGGTCATTTGAAGATACAGATGAAGCTCTCCGGATAAGAAAGAGGGAAACTACTGGTTTAGCTGCTACCCCTGCTCATCAACAGGCGGATATAGTCGAGATGACTTACAAGGGTCCCAAACTTGACACCTCCACAAAGACACGATACGAGATGTCGGTTGGGCTCAGTGATGCTGTATCTGCTCAATCAATCTTGGAGCGTCTGGGGTTTACATCGGTTGCAACAGTCAAGAAGGAACGGACCTTCTACTCTGTTAGTGATATGGTCGTAAGTCTAGATATTGTTGAAGACTTGGGTTCCTATCTTGAGGCTGAACAGATTGTCGGTACAAAAGGTGAGATTCCCAGAGCTCGTGAAGGGATTTTTCAGTTTCTTGGAAAACTAGGCTTGCATCGTGAGGACTCCATACGTGAGTCCTATCTTGAGCTGTATCTGAACAAGATGGGTCGTTAGGTATCCAGTCCTAATTCTGACCTGAGTTGCCATACAAACTCCTCAAGTATTGTGTGACGCTTCACAGCAATTTCCCTTGCAGAGTCGGTGTATAAGAGGTCTTTCAATCTAAGTAGTTTCTCCTCGGCATGGTCCAAGAATCCCCTAATCCCCCTCCCGGAAACCTCTGCCTGAGCAACCGCTCTATATATTCCTACAGATCCGATGGCGTCCAGCTTATCTGCATCGCTGAGGATCCTTCCTTCTAGTGTCTGGGGTTCGAGCCCTTCACTAAATCTATGTGTCCTTATTGTGTCTACCACTTCTTCCACTTCGAGTTTTGAATACCCAAGTTCACTTAGGAGTTCCCTGCTCATCTGTCCAGATAGAATAGAATGTGAGATTCCTGATTCACTCTCTGCTGGGCGGCCAATGTCGTGTAGTAATGCTGCAGCTCCCAAGATTCTGATATCTGCTCCGATCCCCTCACCTATCTGAAGGCAAAGCGTGAGGACCCGCTGGCTATGGTCATACGTATGTGCTCCGCTACCGTGCTCTTCGAGGATATCATGTGCAAACCTGTCAATTCTATCTCTTGGGAACATTGTCAGTCACCATTTTCCCGTCTTTATATGTACTCAAGCCTAGCCTTTCTTAAAATCGACTGATTTGGATATTAATTGTCAAGGCTAATGCCAGAAATGCTTTAATCACTAAGAAGTGACCGGTATGTGCTATTGAGAAGCACGCTCTCATTAGTGAATCAAGCGCCACTTAAGGCAACTAGAGGAAACCGACTTGGGTGCCACAACGACGACTGCGAAGAGGAAGGTTGGGCTCACGACTATTCTCAGCGCGCTCTTTATCATTATGACGATTGTGTGGGGCACTTATACGGTTCTCACAATCCAGCTTGGGCAGGTCAGAGAGCTTGAGCCGCATGTCCCCCTTGATGAGGTGCAGCCATGGAACTATAACATCAACTGGGCTGGAGGTCGGTCAAACTGGTTTGATAACGTCAATTATACGGATCTTCCGTTGGACCAGCAGTTGCCGCAAGACTTGCTTGATCAACTCAACAACACCCTGTTTGTTGTGGAACCCGCCAATCCCGCTCAACTATGGCGGAGTACGGCATATGATGCCTATGATGGGCATAGCTGGAGCAAGACAATCACTGGTAGTGAAACACCCCTAACTACTATAGCGCCAGGGACCTACCCGAACCAAGTCTATACAATAAGTATGAACCTGACCATAAGTGCCAGCACGCAACCTATTGAATTGCCCTCTCTCTTTCCTCAGGTTCTAGCGATTCAGGACTCATTTCGTAGTATCCCTGCTGGGGCATTGATTGACTATGATCTTAGGACTGATGCCTATGGTACATTGTTATTCTATCCTTTCTTGTCTGGAAACCTTGGCGATACGGTCATAATACAATACAATGTCACCTATACCACTCAAGACCTCCAGTACGTACAGGCCAATGCACGCAATGGGTCTATTGCCGATCCAAGTATTGCCCAGAAC
>CAYPUO010000277.1:0-4989 GCA_964413775.1 uncultured archaeon | reverse complement strand
ATCCCCGACCGCGCACTAGAGGCCAAATCACACATCCTGCGAAGTACCCGGAGGAGCTGGTTAAGCAGTTTGTCAGATTCTTTACGCATGAGAAGGCATGGGTGCTAGACCCATTTGCAGGGATAGGAAGCACGCTTATTGCATGCAAGAGTCTGAACCGGAATTCTGTTGGCATCGAGCTTAACCATGACTATGTCAAACTAGGCCGCACTCAACTTGGCAAGGCTAATGGTGAGGGGTCCGCACATTTCCTCTGCGGAGATGCTCGTCTCGCTCAGGAGTGTCTGTCTAAGGGGCTGGACGGGAAAATTCCTCTCTTCGACTTTATGATGACCTCTCCCCCGTACTGGAATATGCTAAGAAAGTCAAGGGGCGGCAATCAGACTGCGCAGAAAGAGAGGGCGGAGGCAGGGCTAGACCTGTATTATAGCAATCAAGAGTCTGACATCGGAAACTTGGAGTCATATGACGACTACATCGAAACCATTGGGACGATTTTTGATGACATAAGCGGCTTGCTTCGAGAAGGGGCATATCTAATGATTGTAGCGCAGAACATGAGAGATGTCGACGGAGTAATGAAGCCTATTGCGTGGGATCTTGCGCATCGGTTATCAAGGAGATACTGCCTCAGACAGGAAATGATCTGGTGCCAAGATAACAAGCGACTTGGTTGCTGGGGGTATCCTACCACCTATGTTTCAAATGTACACCACCACTACTGCCTGGTCCTTCAAAAGGTATCGAACTAGGGTCACTTCATACACTTCATATATGATTGCTCTTCATCCGGTAAGACATGCCTATTACAGTTCGAGACCTCATTCTTGAAGACCTTGAGCAGATAACAAAGGTTTCCAGTAGCAACTGGGACGATGACTATGTCCCACGTGACTTTACGGGATGGCTGGACGATTCCAACTGGCATCCCATTGGTGTATTTGACAATGGATGCGTAATCTCGTTTGCAGCACTTCAAGAAGTTCCGGGCACTAGCTATGGATGGGTTAGGGCTCTACGTACAGACAATGACCATCACCGTCAAGGGTATGGCTTGAAGGCTGTCGAACGCACAATTGAGATTGCTAGAGCACAGGAGCTTAAAGAGCTGCGATATGCTACTAGCTCTAGAAATGAAGCCTCCATAGCTCTGGCAAAGAAACTCGGTTTTAGTGTTATTGATAAAGTGGGCTATTTTAGACTTGAAAGACCATACCCGCCTAGGCCTAAAGCCAGCCCATCATTCATACCGCTCAAAGTGGATGCTGAGCGCGTGTTCGACGAACTCCAGAGGTTCCCCGACCTCGTGTCAACTGCCACGCTGCCAATTGCCTATGAGTTTGAGGATAAGAGCCTAGAGGGTTTGAGGAGAGTTGAGCAGGAAAACAACTTCTATCTCATTATAGACGAATCTGGCGAGAGCCTTACCATGTACTACAAGAGGGTCTATGAGCGACAGGGTGAGCAGGTCGCAGCATTTTCTGTATTCTCTCGTGACCGAAGCACATTCGTCGACACGATTTCTAGACTAGTTGACGAGTGCGAGAACGAGGATATTGAACGGATCGCCTTCTTCCTCGGACCCAATGCTACCTGTTGGTCGTCCACACTTATGCTCGTGCCTGAGGATTTTGAGAATAGGCGATTCGTTCTCCTCGCATTGAAACTCTAATCGCGTGTTATAGGAAAAAGTAATATGGCTCTGAACATTGCTGTCATTGTTCGGTGATTCTTACCATGGGCGAGAATATTCCAAAGGAAGTAACATATGCGAGCTACTTATTCTGCTTGACATACTCTGTGGTATTATTGTTAGCGTAATAATGTACGATATCTATCCCGATTGGACATCTGGACTTGGCTTAATCGTTTCCATAGTCGGAGTCTGGGTCTATCTGGAAATCAAGAAGATGAACCCACAGGCATGGCAGTTAGGGATTATTCTTAACTTAGTGGGCATTGCGCTGTATCTTCTTGGAGATCTCCTTATAGGAATTTCCGGCGCTCTGCTTGGAGTAATCTCTGTATTATACCTGTATTCGCCTGACGTCAGAAAGCACTTTGAATAAGGCTTTCACCTCTCGGATGACATAAGGTCATCCGAGCACTCTCTTTTCTAGTCTTCATTGTCGACTTCTGGCTCTTCAAACTCGTAGAGCAGGGACCATTCAGGCACATCGGGGAGAGGCTCTAGGTCGCGCTCTTGAAGGGTTAGACCTTCCTCATTTGCAATCATCTTCCGGAGTGTAAGCGACTTTGCGCCATCCCATTTCAGGTATGAGTCTAGGTCATACGAGAAGTCACCTTGGAATACCCCGCACTTTCCGCCACAGAATACCTGACTTCCTCGGATTTCCAGAGGGCCCCCGCAGTACTTGCACACAGCCTCCCGACCATGGGCATAGATCTTTCCGTCCAGAATCTGTACGAAGAGAACAGTATCATCCACCTCAAACACCCCCCAGACCTCACTGCCCTTGATTGTCTTTCGCCAGAGTTTTGCAGGAGGCCGCTTCTCACGTCTTGGTAAGTCCATGAGTGGTCTCTTGGGCTTTGGAGCCACTCCGTCCCCCTCGAAATCGGCTAACCTAGTCTGAACCATATGGGGTCTCTTCATACACCATTGTACTGACAGAGATAGATAAACTCCTAACACCCAGACATTGGATTTCTCTTGAAGAGCCTAGACTAGTATTCAACATGGGTTATACCATGTTCCTCCGCATACCGGTGTGCTTCTTCCACGTTATCAAACAACTTGAGTACATCATATGGGAAGTACACCTGTTCCTTCTCGGGAATCTCAATGATAGGCCGTGGCGTGCTGTCTGCCTTTCTGTAAATCCTGATGGCACAGAGCCTCTTCTTTGATCCTTCTTCCACGGGCCTTATGACATCTTGGTACTCCCATTCATCAGGCATGCCGAGAGAATGCTGAATCTGACTATAATAGTGTTATTTGTGTGTGAAAACTGGACAGAATGCTTTATTGGGAAAGACGATGATTCCTAGAGGAGGTTAGTCAGAATGGGTATATTCGGAAACTCGGCGCAAATTATAGTCGATATCAATCTGATAATCCAGTATGTGATCCTGGTGTTATTAGTAATAGGATACATCAAGAAGAAGCCATTCAGATCACACGGAAACGTGATGCTCGTTACTACGTTGCTTACGTTGGCGACAATACTAACAATAATGGCTCCTAGGCTCGTCATGTTCTACGCGCTCTATCCTCCACTCATCTACGTGCATGCAATAATCGGGACGATCACAATAGCAATTGCCTTACTCTTCAATATCCGTTTTATCACGGCAAGCCGTGCGAAGCAACCTCTGAAGTGTGGCACTAAGAATGCAATGAGGATTGCTCTGCTAATCTGGCTGATTACACTCTTTGGAGGCACACTAATCTACTTCGAGACCTACGTGTTAGCCGCGTAGCTAGCCTTACATGCCATAGATATCGCTCATGTAGACCTTTCGAATTGCATCCCTATCTAGGCCAAACACTTCATTTGCACGATCTAGGAGGTTGGAGTTAATCTTGGAAATAACCTTCGCCCTCTCCTTTGCATCATCGGCAGTGAGTTCAGCTGGTAGCATTACCTGGTGAAGTTCTTCATCGAAGTTGTCAGGAATCCAGTCCAAATGCTTCGCATAAAATATCCTCCACTTCGGCGCAGGGAGATACTCTCTATTCAAGGCATACACTGTCTGTAATACAAGCTCCAACCCATAGAGTACTGAGTATTGGGCTGACAGAGGGCTGCCGCGGTCTCGCCAGAGGTCAATCATGGACGGAACGTAATCGTCAGGAGGACTGCAATACCATGAAATATAGACTAGCGGATGAGCGACTCTACTTCTCCACGTGTCATCATCTAAGTGCAGCTTCTGCTTGACTCTCTTCTCCACTTCGCCTTTCCTGTCGTATGCATAGACTGCATGTGAAATCTCCCACCGAACATATTCATCCCAGTTTCTTTTCGCAAGGTAGTCCTCTAGGTAGTAAATCTCAAGGTCAATTTCAATGCCCGAACGGTCCTCGTGCTGAGCGGCGAGGGAATTGAGGAAATCTCGTGCATAGGAATCATCATTGTTGAAGAGAACAATCAAATCGAGGTCTGAGTAGTTGTCTGCGAAACCTCGTGCTAGTCCACCGATATACAGGATCCCCTCCACAGAATCAAAGTGAGATAGGCTCTTCACAATCTCGTCTGCGGTACGCCTGAAGCTGTCGATTCGATTATCACCCTCTAGAGATTCCATTACCATCAACTCACAACCTACGTCGTACTGGTTTCAGGGTCCACATCATCACTGTCTTCATATAGCTTGCCTTGATAAAAGCGCATGGGATAGGAACCGGCTTGATGCATTACTTGTCTTTAGAAGCCGAGGTCCTGAGCCTACTACTGGAAGTCCCTTCTATGAATGCGGCTAATTCGTGAATGCTGCTATTGGATATCGGCAAAGAATATTTATTATTTAATTAGTTAACTAATATAGTAAGTATGATAAAGACTAGCCATTCCTAGAGTATTTGTAATTCAGGACAACTACCGGAGGCTAGAATTCTGCTCAAATCCATTCCTCAGAACAACCGTAAATACAACATTGAAGCGGTGGCAGCGTTCATTCCCATGATTCTGACACCTAGGCGTCAACTATTCCGAGTGATTTCAGTTATTGGCATTGCTGCATTGATACTAGTCGCATGGGCACCAGGCCTTGTGGCGGCCCAAGATGAGATCACTTTCTCTCTAAGCAGAAACTTCGGAACAGCGTTTGGTAACAACATCCAGGGGACATTCTCGCTACATGGAAGTGCTCCTGCCTCAGTAGTCAACCTAACTGTGTACTTCAACGATACTGAGGTCCATTTTGTCACTGGGAATACTATTGACTGGCAGTTCGTCACAGATAACTATGGGTTAGGGGCCGTAAACATCACTCTTGTGGGAATTGACAACCAAGGAACAATAT
>CAYPUO010000276.1:0-5000 GCA_964413775.1 uncultured archaeon | reverse complement strand
GTCGGTGAGCGACTTTGCATTCAAGGCCAACGGCAGCTTTGCAGACCAAGACTCCACGGTGGGCGCTGATGTATTCCAGTTTGAAACCGCAGGTGCACAGTTTGCCCAGATGATCATGGGCGGCATGACCTACGACTGGGGCAAGAACACCACTGCTCCCTATGATGTGGTCAGCATGACAACTCCTGTTGGCACTTTCCGTCAGGCTTTCGAGTCCGAGAGCGGTCAGAGTGCAGTTGGATGGTCTTCAACATCGTCCACATTCTATGTGACAATCGGCTTTACCCACTGGGATGGCTACAGCGTGTACCAGGACCCTGTTTTCGTTGGCTACACTTCAGCCCACGGTACAGCTGCACCAATAGGAGATGTTAGCTTTGGTACCATGTCTATCTCTCCAGCAGTTCCAACCTCAAGTGATTCAGTCACTGTGAGCGTGCAAGTGTTCTCTCAGACGCCAGTTGAGGAAATCTACCTTGACTACTCTACTGACATGAACACTTTCACTGAGGTCAGCATGTCGAACAGCGAAGGCAACACCTATTCTGGCCAGATTCCTCCGTACCCAGATGGAACCGTTGTGTACTTCCGCGTGGCCGTGAAGACAGGCATGGGCTGGACTGAGTCTCAGATAGCGTCCTATGTCGTTGGGCAGGGGCTTGTCACGACAGGCACAACAGGCACTACAATGCCACCAGTTGGGCCGGGTGGTGGTCCTCCACTTGAGGTCATCATAATGGTCGGTGGTATTGCAGGCGTAGCAGCCCTAGTGCTCATTCTGGTCAAGCGACGAAAATAGTGAGATGAGGGGACTACTGTCCCCCTCTCCTACCTCTTTTTCTTATACATACCTCTGAAATCACTTGCGTAGACAAGCCTTGATTATCTAAATGATGATTTCTGAGAATGTTGTAACCTTGGAAAGACACTCACTGAGTCAGCTCTAGCCCTTATTCCCTCAAGAGAGTGGGCTTCAGTTTGGTATGGAAGAACTTGATTCCAGAGATGTGCGCCTCGTACGTACTACTAAATGCATCATACGAAATCCCTGTAACCGGCAAAGCATTCCTCAGTATGACACAGCTCTTCTTGTCAATCCCAAATGTCACTTCCACGAGTTTGGCATTTGCCTTCAGAAGTTGCTCGCATGCCATTTCCCGACTATCGGGCTTCAGGTCGTTGAGGTCCATTAGCCTTGTAGTGAGAGAAATCCAGCTCGTGCCCGGAAAGACTTCGACCTCCTCTGTCTTCGGAGGACCATATGGAAATAGACTGAAGGTCTTGCGACCATTCTCTTCAAACGAGACTTCCATTCTCTTTAGATACTCTTTCGTGATGTACCAAGTGGTACTCATGTTGGATGCTGGCTCCTAAAGGGAACACAAGGTCACTCTCTTGTCGACCTGCTTCACTCTCTCAATGTACTAATAATACAAAAGCTAGTAAAAGTCTTCGCTTTTCATAAACTGAGCTTTATGCACGGTGGTACGCATCGATATGACCTAGGGAGCTAACGGCGAACTAGTTTCATCCAGTTCTTGAATACATAGAAGCTTAGTATAAAAGCCTCCGTAGGCTTCTCTGATGCTATACGAGGGACATGGCTAATGAAACTCAAATTGGTTTTATTGATAATGTTAGCTTTGCTGCTATCCAGCGCGAGTACTGCTTCAGCGGCTCCAGCTCCACATTCGTCAGCAATACTAGCAGGTGACTATGAATACCCATTTTCGACTACTATTGCTGCTGGCAATTACTATGTCTTGCATTGGGACAAACAACAAAACGATGGGATCTATGGCGATTTTCAAGTAACAAGTGGTAATGACATAGACTTCTTTATATGCGACCAGACAAACTATGACCTCTGGACGGGAGGTTCTAACGCTCAGGTCTACAATCTCCAGCAGAAGGTTGGATCATATTCTTTCACATTCATAATCCCAGCAACAGGGACATGGTATTTTGTGTATTCTAATACCTACTCAATTATAACTGCCAAAGATGTCACAGGTAAGCTTTGTCAGGATTTGACGCCACCGACAATTGACATGAACTTGGATTCAGGAGCAACATACGGAGGAATCAAGGAGATTACAGCAACCATCACCGAAGCAGCTTTCGATATTGGCTCTGTACAATTATCTATTGATGGCACCGTTGTTCACACTGAGACCGATTCATCTTTCTCCTATTCCTGGAACACTGCAAACTACGCCGATGGCACCCATACGATAAAACTCACCGCGAGCGATAATGTAGGCAACAGTGATTCGAAGACTATAATCGTTTACACATCAAACGCTGCCTCAACAAGCACAAACGCTGGAGGCCAGACAGGTGGTGCTACATCAAACACCAATGTGAACCCGAATAACGCTGCACCGATGGCGACGGCTCCGTTTGTCGGTTTGGTGTTTCCTGTTCTCATGGGCGTTGTCGGATTGATTGTCGTCGCTAGGCGAGGTGGGTCTCATCAACCATCAGCGCCATTAGGGACTGTACCGCCGCCTACTACACCGCCATCGTCAGGTCATCAAGCAGCTCAGACAATTATCAGTCAGAAGGTGTTGGTAATTTGCCCTTATTGTTCGAGCAAGGTGGAACAAGGCATAACCGTCTGTCCTAATTGTGGCGCCAAGCTTTGAGCTTATCCGAGCTGGATCCATCCAGCTCTTCTTCTTTTTTCTGGTGCAACCCGAAGACACATTTGCATTAGATTTCGTACCTGCCAGTTGCACAGAGTGTCTTCACTTGGTTATTCAACGTCTTTTTGTTTGTAGTATACGCAATAGTTTTGTGGACGGACTTCTATCACGATGGCAACACCAGCCAGTTGCTCCATCCGCACTCGACCTTATGAACCAGACTACATCAACACCTTCTCGCAGTGGGCAATGTAACAAACGCTGGCCAGGTCTCGTCGGTAGCACGCTTCCAACTCTTTCTTGACTGCAGAGAAAGAAGGTGGGGGCATGCTGCCCCGTGTCTACTGGCGTTTCTTGACAATCACTACGGCTACCACAATGGCAACAGCAACAACGCCGATAGTGATCAGTGCTAGCTCAATCGGGAAAGGTGCTGCAGTTGGCGACGGGAGTTCAAGGGCGAATGAATCACCTATTGTCCCATTTAGTGTGACTACCTGCACGGAGAGTTCGTTTGTTTCGGTATCTATGCTGCAGACGAAATAATGGTAACCAGTAAATCCAACATCGCCGGCCTGCCATACGGTGCCTATGGTCTGGATTTCGTACAAAGGTGCTCCTCCGCCTCCGGTCACCACATATTGAATCCCATCCCTCTCTGTTCTGTAGTACTGGTGATCATGGCCTGAGAAGACAATATCAACTCCGTACTCAACAAAGAGGTCGTTAAACGCGCTGCGGACACTCTCGGCCTGCCTCCATCTGTCGGGGCGATCCGCTCTAACAGACCAGAGAGGATTGTGGAGCGACACAACGATGAAGCTGGAATTCTTAGCGAGGTCAGCCTTTAGCCAGTCCATCTGAGCTGTTGGGCAAGTGAACTCATCACCCTGCCAGCCCTCTATCGAGTTGAGGAAAATAAAGTGAATCCCTCTCCAGTCCCAGGAGTAGTAGAGCTCAGTTTCTCCTGATTCGTCAACAACATCTGAGTAGTCGAAGTGTCTCAGATACGTACTGAAGTCTTCATCTATGACGCCGTAATCATCAGTGTATTGTTCATGATTGCCGACCGCACCATAGAATGGAATCGTGCTATCCCAGTCATCTATTGGTGAGATCGAATTGTCAAAATCTGTCCACTGGTAGCTCTCGCCTCCAGCAAGTACCATATCACCAGTATGGATCACCATCTCTGGGTCGTATTGAACAAACTTGCTGACAAGGGCTTCATGAACAGGAGAAACTGGTGTAGCGCTACCTCTTGTGTCGCCATAGGCGATGAACGTGTAGACTCCATCGTCAGTTGAGGTAAACGGTAATTGTCCGGAGGCCTCGTCCGATAACAGACCTTCGATTTCACCTATGAGAGCGGCGACGACATAGTAGTAAGTAATCCCATATCCAGCGGTCCGGTCGATGTATGATAGCGAGTTCCCTATATCCGTCAAAGCTTCGTAGGTGCCCGACTGACCGCCTCTGTATATTCGATAACCTGAGATGGGTCTGGCCTCATCTGGTGCGTCCCATGCCAATGTGAAACCTTCCGCTGCCGCTGTTACATGCAGATTTGATGGCGGGGCTGCAGGCGGAGGATTGACTCTGTACTCATACGCCCATGTGTCCCCGAGCGCTTCGCCTACATAACCATCCGGAATTGATCCTCCGTATAAGATTGTTCAGTTGGATTCTATGTCATATGCAAGGTAAGGTCGACTCCGAGGTGTAGGGTTATTTTGTGAGTAGACATTGGCCCAGTATCCTGTCATCTCCGCTTCAGAGGTGATGTTGAAGACCCATGTCTGGGCAATCAGGTCGCTTTCATCTACGTGCTTTGGACCTCCATATGCAACAATCAACTCGGACTCCAAGTCATAGGTTACGCTAAATCCGAACGAAGGTCCGGTTGTAGTTGACTCAAACTGGTTCCAACTATTCGTATCAAAGTCATATGACCAGACGTCGTTTGGAAAGCCGCTCCACGTAGCACCGCCTACCAAAAGGCTTAGACCATTCTTGTAGTCATATGTGAATCCTTTACCAAATCCCTCAGGAGGGTGAGTGGCAGTCGTGACATTGGACCATGTATTAGACGTGAGATTGTATATCCAGGTTTCGTGACTGGTGACATAGTCCTTCCGATATCCTCCAAAGAGAATGAAGACATCAGATTCATTGTCATATGTCATGCTTGCCATAACTCGCGGAGCAGGGTTCGTGCTCGGTGACATGTTTGTCCAGGTGTTGGTATTGAGATTGTATGTCCATGTGTCGGCACTGAACTCGTTATGGTCTGCTTGCCACCCTGTTACGCCTCCGAACATCACCACGAGGTCGTCCTTTACACTGTATGCC
>CAYPUO010000275.1:0-5002 GCA_964413775.1 uncultured archaeon | reverse complement strand
AGGACAGGATAATTGAGATCCATCTCCATGATGGGAGCGCTACAAGGATAACAGAAGGTTCGGGGTACATTGATCATCGGCCTCTAGGGACACATGACCTGCCGGTCCGCGATTTTCTCATGAAACTCATGGATGACAAGTTCAACGGTCCCCTCATCTTTGAACTCAGTACAGCTCAGACAGAGGAGTCGCTAGCAAAGATTCGGGAAGTCGTACCGGAAGCCCTCGCATAGACTAGCCCACTCAAATGAATCAGATTTTGGAAAAAGCGCCATTAGTTCGTTTTTCGCCGATTGAGTAATCGACAAAACGCTGCTTTTATATCGTGAAGTGTCTCTTCCTAGGATACAGAACTGGCGGTTCACGCCAAGGAAGTGGTCACGTGTCGGAGGAGATAGGATTTAAGGATCTCATACTCTACCTCGCAGCAGTTGCACTAGTGCTCTTTTACTTGGTCTACATGCCTTGGACTGCGACATCTGCAGTTGCAGATCTGAATGCAGGTACACTATGGTTGTACTATCTTGCGCTTGTCCTCGGCCTGTTATTCCCGCTGTACTATGCAATTGGCAAAGAGAACATGGCTTGGTACGTTCTAGGCCTGTCACTAATACTGAATGCAATCGTCTTGATGGCTGTGGCTGGGACGTATCTGGCTCCCGGTGCAATGGTATTCATACTTGGCATTCTCTTCTTCATAGGTCCCATTCTTGAAAAAATGATGGCTGCCAGCTGGGATATGATTAAGAATGTCCTTCATATTCTTGAAGGCCTCTTTATCATCTTGGCAGTCGGGTTCTACGCGGATTGGGTCTTGGATGATTTCATTGGGCCTGCAAGCTTTAATCATGCAATGCCACAGTTCCTCTTCATGGGCGGTGGCCTATTCATTGCATTCGGCATCATCATATTCATGTACGGTCTCCTGAAGTTGTTGGCAGGCTTCATGGGCGAGAATATAGGTGGGTACTTCAAGGACCTGGCAAACATCTTCTACATCCTGATGGTGATTGTATTCCTGCTTGGAATAACCTATAACATCACGTTTTATCTACTAGGCGGTCTTAATTTCGGACCGATGGTTTCATCATCATCAATCAGGTTCTTCTCTCAAATGACAGCAGTTGGCAATTCGAATTTGGGCGCAATCCTGCTGATCATCCTATACATCTATGGTATGATGAAGATTGTAGAGAAGTTCAAGCAATAGTATTCTGTACAGGTGAAGGGAGGCTGACCTCCCTTCCGTACTTTCTTTCTGAGTTGAGTGCAAACAGGCATCAATCGTTGTTTTTTCTATAGGACCCTCTGCTGTCTACGGTTCTCTTCGCAACCTTTTTATCAGATGCAAGTGCAACACGACTCCACGAACACATGCCTTGGGCCCGTGGCATAGACTGGTGAGAACACTCATTTACGAGCTTCTCGGTCAGTTATTGCGCCGCTCTGATATGATGGATGGGATTCGTTCTCTTCTTCGCAGCGAGGCGGATGTCGCGTGTTCAAATCACGTCGGGCCCACCACACTCCTTCTGAGTTCTCATCTGAGGACATACTGCTAGCGTCTGTGTTTGATTGCGGCGAATATGGTGACTGCAATTACACAAGTCGTTATAGCTACGACTGCAAGAAGAGTCACATCTACAGATTCTTCAGTGGACGGTCCATCAATAGCAGATTGAATGACGAATTTCTCGAGTGCATACAGCCACTGATTCCTAAGGAAGTCCCCAGTGCTGTCATAACCTGATATTACTGCAACGATACCGTACTCAGGAATAACTGAAATCGCTCGGACAGCAAATCCAACAGCATTATAGATCCCCGTCCCGCTATAGATTCACCAGAGATACCCGTAGTCCTTGATATTGTTCACACTGACTTGGAAGGAACCGGAAGCGCTAATCCATGAGAGAGGTATTATCTGATTCCCATTCCACGAGCCGTTGTTTAGGTACAGATATCCAAACTTTGCCATATCTCTCAGTGTGAGCTTGAGTCCTCTTCCACCATCATAGGCTCCCTGAGGGTCTGTTTCCCAGCTGTAGTCAGATATCCCAAGAGAATCAAAAATCATGCTCTTTGCATATTTAAGCGTGGGCATCCCAGTAACATTCTCCAGAATCACAGAGAGCAAGTGGGCAAGCCCCGAGTTATACTCGAAGTATGTCCCAAGCTGCCTTACCATCGGCTTGTCAAGGATATACTGCACCCAGTCATGGGTCGCTCTCATCTGAACGGGATCTATGTTTTCTTCCCAATCGAATCCAGCTGTGTTTGTGAGAAGATGTTCAATTGTTATCGCATCCTTACTTGAAACATAGTTGTCAATCTCTCGACCTGAGAACAACTCGAATACTGACTGATTGAGAGTCAATAGACCCTGTGAGATAGCAATCCCAACCAATGCAGAAATCACACTCATTGTACACGATAGCATATCCTGAGTGACATTTTGTTCAAGTAATGTGCTGAGATACTCCTCTAGTACAATGTATCCGTTCCGAACTACTAGCACCGCTGTCGGATGAAGTGCACTCTCATTGTCAAGATAGTCCATCATCTCTGTAAGCCTAGAACTATTCATCCCCTCACTCTGAGGCGTAGAGGACCTCCACTCGTCTGTAGGCCAGTAGTCCACGGCAGACTGAAGGAGCGAAGTTCCACCTGCAACTTGCGCACTACTGAGGATGAGGAGTGTCATCACTCCTGCTATTACCATGTTTTCTATCCTTGATATTCTCATGGCTGTGTGATACTGAGCAATAATTAAAGAACAGGCTATTGGCGCAATCGAGCAGACCGATGGTTCATGAGGTGCAATCAAAAGAGAGAGAGATATTCTACAGCTTGAGTGTGAAAATATACTCCTCATCCGCCATGCTCATCTTGCTCTCGACGACTTTTCCTGTCTTGTGGATGAACCTAATCATGGGCTGGTTTCGTGGATGGACATATGCGATGAATGCATCCACACCCTTGCTTTTTGCGATTCGCATGAGATGGTTCAGGAGGAACGTGCCAATACCCTTGCCCTGATAGTCATCCTGCACAAGCAGCCCGAACTCTGCTTGGTTGGTATTCCTGTTCAGGAGATATCTGCCAGCTCCAATTATCTTCTCTGCTTCCTTTTCATCATCCGAGTGTATGGTGGCAACAATCGAGATGTCCGCATCCTGGTCTACATTGTAGAAGTCCTGTAGTGTCTGTCGTCGTAGGCTTTTCAGAGGCGTAAGGAACCTGAAGTAGATGCTCTCCTCAGAGAGGTCATAGAATAGCTCCTTAATCCGGTCTGAGTCATCGGGGCGGATAAGTCTGAATTGCACTTCGATTGGGCCGTCTGGCCCTTTGAAGGTATCACGTGCCTCATATTCGCTTGCAAAGTATGTTCCCTTCACCTGAAATGGCACCTGATCTTCAAACACATAACGCATGCCTTTTGCAGCCTCAAGCAGTTCGTTTCTGAATTTGGGATGCGCAATTGCGATGAGTGACAGGACTCTCTCTCTGATTGTCTTTCCATGCAGGTTTGCCAGACCGAATTCTGTGATGATTACATCCACATCGCCACGTGTCGTGACCACTCCTGCACCCTCACTTAGCCGTGGGACGATTCTCGATACCTGTCCGTCCATTGCTGTCGACTGGAGACAGATTATTGCCTTGCCATTCGATGATCGAGACGCGCCACGGATGAAGTCGACCTGCCCACCAATGCCACTGTAGAACTTATGGCCAATAGAGTCAGCACAGACCTGTCCAGTCAGGTCAATCTCAAGGGCTGAGTTGATGGCAATCATCTTTTTGTTCTGGCCAATGATATAGGGATCGTTGACATATTCGCTCGGATAGAACTGGAACATTGGATTGTTGTTAATGTAGTCATACAGGGTCTTACTGCCCATTGCGAAGCTTGCAATGACCTTGCCGCGATGAAGTGTCTTTGCCTTGTTTGTGACAACTCCCTGTTCAATGAGAGGAATCAAGCTATCACTGAACATCTCAGTGTGTATGCCAAGGTTCCGCACACCCGTTTCTGGCAAGTTGCTGCAGACCGCCTGTGGTAGTGCACCAATCCCAAGCTCAAGAGTCGACTCATTTTCGATTAACCGAGCAACATAAGACCCGATGAGGGTAATCGTTTCATCACCCTCAGCTGCTGTGAACTCCCTCAGAGGTTCAGTGAAAGGTACCAGATAGTCAATATCCTTCACATTGAGGAACGAGTCACCATGCGTGACTGGCATATTGTCATTGACCTGTGCAATCACCATATCTGCGCTTTCAGCGCCTGACTTGGTGATATCAACCGAGATGCCTAGAGAGCAGTATCCATGCTCATCAGGTGGGCTTACCTGTATCATCGCCACATCGAGTGGCATCCGTTTTGTACGAAACAGACGTGGAATGTCTGAGAGCATGATGGGAGAATAGTCCGCTCGTCCGTCTGCAACTGCTTCACGGATGTTCTCTGATACAAAGAAGGTATTGTGCCTGAACTGAGACTGGAACTTGGGATCTGCAGACGGTGTGTCCCCCAGTGTCAAGAGGTGCACGATTTCGTTATCAGACATCCTGTCCGCCATCTTGGCAAGCTCTTGTACTAGATAATAGGGTACACCACATCCAGTGCCCAGAAAGATGCGTGAGCCACGCTTTATCTTCTTGATAGCCGCTTGGGCCGTTAAGATTCTGTTCTTGCATTTGTCAGTCCACTTTGGTCCAGCCATCATCGTCACCCCATATTGGCCATTCTACCTCGGCATTCGGTTTCCTATATGCATTTCCTAATGACGCAGTAGTTTCTCCTGCCAAAGAAAGGATTGCAGAAAACGGACGTTGGTCAAATAGTACCTTTTAATAGATGAATAATTACGCGGCGCGGTCGAGGACAATCACTATGAGTGAACAAAAAACAGCGAACCCAGCTCCCCTGGGTCTCATGGGATTCGGTATGACCACCGTCTTGTTGAATTTTCTAAACGCTCAGATTATCCCCGTG
>CAYPUO010000274.1:0-5007 GCA_964413775.1 uncultured archaeon | reverse complement strand
CCTGCAAGTGGTGCTCCACAATTAGGGCAACGAGGTATCTTGAGGATGCCCTCTGAATCTCGCAGTTCCCTGCCGACCATCGACGCATCTTTGGAGATGAACTCACCAGTTGTCTTGTCAAATGTTCCTGAAATCTCTCCGGATGCTATCAGCTGCAACGTGAGGTCTCGTACATTGTCCTCATCCATCTCTAGTATCTGGGCGAGTTCAGGCATGCTTACCCTTGGATAGGATTTCAGTGCTCCTTTCACAATTTCCCGCTTCGATCCAACCGGACGGGTAACTCCTCCGGGCGGTGGACTCACGGTGGTTGATGGAGCTGCTGACGGACCGGGTTTCCTTCTCTTGCTGCACACAACGCAGACTACAAGCAAAACAACAACGACCGCTGCACCGCCGATGAGCAGGAGCATCATCTCCTCTCCAGGTGGCGGTGGCGCTTGACTAGTTGTAGGTGTTGTAGACGTTGTAGTCCCAGTCACGCCTGATGTGTCTAGGATTACTCCATAGGAAAGTGTAACTGCATCAGCCTGCCCTTCGGTCGACCAGACAAGATACCATTCACCTGTTGTTGGCACAGTGAACGTGGGAATAGGCGACTGATGATAGTCATTCACGCTGCTGTATACAGTAGCAGAGCCTCCTGACTTCCAAGTGTTGAAGTTAGCCGCATCGCAGATAAAGAAGTCAACTCCATCCGTTGTGAAGAATGTTGAGAAATGTCCCGAGATTTTTGTGCCTGCGTCAATTGTGCCTGAAAGGGTGTAGTAGCTATTGGTTTCAAGGACTATACCATAATCAGTTTCATCGTAAGTAGTGGACGAGTAACGGGGTGTGTTGTCTCCGTTCACATCAATGCCAATGTCTACGTATAACGAAGTCGAAGCATAGTTGGCGAACACAAGATACCACGTATCCGAATACGGGACATTGAATGACCAACTCAAGGTATGAACATCCTGTTGGAGATTGTACGGGTATATCGTCCCGCCACCTGCCCATATTGCATAATCACTGGCATTACAAATGAAAAATCTCAGGAGTTGGCCGGTATCATCTGTCTCCAGATACCCCGACACCGTGTCCGCGCCTGTCAGTGGACTTGACCAATAAGTCCAGTCGGTGCCAGCGATATACTGATTTGTTATCTCATGGTCGAATGGTAATGCTGCCGCACTCTTTGTCTGAAACGACACCATTGGCATCATGATCAGTAATGCTAGCAGTAGCAACTGCAATCTCTTCAAATAGGTTACCTCCGAATAGTAGAATGTAGAAGTGATTTTTATACGAGAAGTATTTTGCCCTGATATGTATTTGGTGGGTATTCACGTGGTGTGCATATTCCACAGCACGACTTGATAAGGAGTTGCGGACATGAATCTCGCTTCAAAGATAGGCTATAGCTCTGGCAGCATCACAGCTGCGCTTCCCCAATATGCCATTCAGACATACCTGTTTTTCCACTATGCTGTGGACCTCCACATGGACCTGTTCTGGCTGGCATCTGCTCTCACGGTTTGGTCGGTCTGGAACGCTGTCAACGACCCTCTTTTTGGGTATTTATCTGATCGGACGAGGACGCGATGGGGTCGAAGGATTCCTTGGATTGCTGTTTTTGCGATTCCACTAGCAGTTTCAACTTTTCTGGTCTTCGGTCCTCCTGGCGATGCTCTCACTCTAGGCAATCTCTATCTCTTCTTCTGGCTCACTCTGGCCATCGTCTTCTACGACACATGTTATACTGTTGTTGTCCTGAACTGGACGGCCTTGTTTCCTGAAATGTATGCAACCAATCAGGAAAGGTCACAAGTATCAGTCATGCGGCAAATCTTCTCGATATTCGGTCTGATTGCAGGAACATCTGCTCCTGCAGTCCTTGCAGCGACTATGGGCTGGCCAATGGTTGGTTTGGCAATAGGTATCACGTCATCCATATTTGCACTCGTTTCATTGTTAGGTTCAACTGAAAAGAAGGAGTTCAGGGAAGTTGAAACACTGCCCGTTCTCAGCGGAATGCGACATACCTTCTCAAACAGAGCTTTTGTCGTGTTTGTAATGTACAACTTCTGCATCCAGTATGTCATTGCCGTTGTGATTGGCGCGCTGCCGTTCTACGCTACATTTATTCTAGGCGACAGTGTTACATTCTTGTTCCTTACTATGTTTCTAGTCGCACTGCCTGTCTTCTTTGTATGGAATGAAGTCAATGTCCGGAGGGGGCCTCGTACGACTGCGATTGTCACCATGCTATGGGTTGGCGTTACGCTACTTGGAACTCTAGTGGTTTCCGACTTCACATCAGCCCTCATTCTCATGGCAATCGCCGGGGCAGGAGTCGGGGGCTTCATGATACAGCCTGACATATTGATTGCATTTGCAATTGATGCGGACGAAATAAGGACCGGTGTGCGACGCGAAGGTGCCTATTACGGATTCAACGCATTCATAATGCGATTTGCTGTTGTCCTTCAGTCATGGACATATGCTCTGCTCCTTTATTCATCAGGATTTGACGAGAATTTGGCTACTCAGCCGGATGCCGCTCTATTCGGTCTACGACTACTCATGTCGATTATACCCTTCATCGCCATAATACTTGGCGCTGCAATCATCTCAAGATATCCATACCATGACAAGGCGCTGGATGAGTTGCAGAAGCAAATTGACGAGCTACACGGAGCTCATTCCGCTTCTGCAGACTAGCGCTGGCCTGCTTGGTTCCTATTGCGGTCTTTGAGTGAAGAGCCTGACTCGTGACATATCCCTATGCACGACAATATCTGACCGCTTCTTCTTAGCGGCGTCCATCTTTAACTCCTCTTCCATTGTGAGGTTGAGATCCTTCTTTGCAACATTGAGATGAATCTTGTCGCCTATCTTCTCGATGGCCTCACCAGGAACGAGTATATCAATATCTCTCTTGAATCCAAGCGCCTCAAGCTTCTCTTCGAAGAAGCCGCCGCCAACAATGAGGGATGCCGATCCGTCCTTGTCAAAGTCGACGTCAATAGCCTTTCCAACCGGTGTCCCGTGTGTATCAAGAATCTCAAGTTCCTCAAGCCTGGACAGCTTGATCTCGTTGCTTCCTATTACATCTTTGTCCTTTGTTGTCTTCAGGGCGTTTTTATCTGTCGCCAGTTGAATCTTATCCCCGAGTTTCTTTATCATGGTCGCATCAAAAACAGGGTCGAAGTCCTTTTTCACCCGTAGGGACTCCAGTATTTCTTCAGTGAGCGGACCGGAAAGCACGAATTTCGATAGCCTAAGCGCGCCATCAAACTTGAACACCATGTCTCCTATGTGTCCTATTTTCTTGCCGCTCATATCCACTACGTCAGCTTTCCTTAGTTCCCTACAACAAATCGACTGCTTTATCTCCATGGTCACCACCAATAATTAACTATGGTTACTGCACTCGTTAATTTAACTTTTGCACTGTGGATGTGACAATGCTTCATGCGGAGTTGAACGGCGACTCACAATGGGACCCGTGTCAAGAGTACAACTCTCAATTGGCTCATGTGCATCAGGTTCTTCTCTTTGCGGTGTGGAGCCTCTATAGTTCGGTTTGAGAGAACTGCTGCACAAGGCGTCCGCCGAAAGTCACTAGCAAATCATCATATCTGCTCAAGTCGAGCAAGAACGCATTTAGCTTGAATATGGGAACTACAGGAACACCTTCATGTATCTCAACTTCTTCCACCAACCAAGTCACCAGAATGGGTATGAGAGTATACTCACTCGCCTTCATAGTCGTGATTTTGGCACTTAGCTTATCAAGTTCAGTTGCCAGTCGTGCTGTCCGAGATTTCTGTTTGCTAGCAGCAGTTCTTAGCGCTGAAACCTTGCTCGACCGAATGCCCCACATTTTTGCATCAATTGAGAGGATAAGGTTCCCTTTGATTCCAATGACATCTATCTCCATACCTCTCTCTGTTTTGTTTCCCCGACGTCGAAAGCTCTCTGTACATTGATAGTTATTCTCTGACAGTACTCCTGCTACAAAGCCTTCGAAATCTTTCCATGTAAGTTGTTCAATCACCTCCTCTATCTCGCACCCTAGGGTTATGGCTCTGGCTGCTAGTCTGATTCTCGCATCTCTACTGATACTTCCATCGGCCTCAATTCGCAAATCCA
The DNA here is from genome assembly GCA_964413775.1 of uncultured archaeon. Taxonomy (GTDB): domain Archaea; phylum Asgardarchaeota; class Thorarchaeia; order Thorarchaeales; family Thorarchaeaceae; genus MP5-2226. The sequence continues at coordinate 867 of CAYPUO010000274.1, read as the reverse complement.
GCTCTTCTAGTCCGTGCATTGCTTCTCTTGACAGATTTCCGACTCGACTACCATTTTTGGATTTCTCAAGTAGGCTGATTATCCAGTTTATTGACCTGTGTGCCATCGCTATACTTTGAAGTTCGCGTTACTTTATAACCTTCGATGTCTACAGGGCGATGAAGGTTGATAATCATGGCTGACACGGCTGAGGGATGGAGAAATGTTCTTGCTGCATTTGATGACTGGATTTCCTTCGAAAGCACGGAGTTCATGCCATGGACCGGCTATTTCACTATTGAGGGCCTTCAGAGTCTTACCAACAATGAACGCATAGGTTGGATGAACAACATGGTTGATGAGATCATACCAAATAGGGTTGATGCATGCAGAGCAGCCGGTGTGGCCCTCGAAGACTTCCTTCCTTACATGCCAAATGCGGAGGCAATCAACATTGTCAGGTCCATGATAGACCTGAATGGTCAGATTCAGGACATGATTCTACAGATGAGCGACACCGTAAGCTCAATGCTGGAAGACTATCGTTCCGGTGGCATTGGCGAAATAGCAGTTCACCTTGAATCTGTAGCAGCAATCGAGGAAGACATTAGACATCACATGAGCCTATATTCACAGGGCTTTGCGAAGCTCCAAAACCTTGGCTTTGAGATGCCTGATGAATTCCTTTAGTTACGATTTTCTGGCATACCTCTCTGGCAAAACTTAAGTGCAACTGCAGATTTGGTTCTGTTTGACCCTAGATAAAGAGGTGAAAAATGAAATGGGTGTAGATGCATCTGAATCAAATGCCCATCGATGTCGGGTCAAGAGTCCAGGCGAGCACGAAATCACTAGACAAGGTGGATGTGTTCTCAAGTGGGTCTAAGA
>CAYPUO010000273.1:0-5014 GCA_964413775.1 uncultured archaeon | reverse complement strand
TACCAGAGGAGGTCATCATCATCTACGTCGCACTTGTTTCCTAGACTGATGATCTTGCTAATCCCTAGTCCCATCTCAGATGCCCAGTCGGAAACTGCCGCTGCAAAGGCTCCAGACTGTGAAACCAGTGAGATATTGGCCACATTGCTTGACTTTGGACGACCACAGCGATATTCAGGCAGAAAGAAGGTGTCTACATGGGAATTGGTGTCAACAACCCCGACGCAGTTTGGCCCGATAACTCTGATATCATTCTTGCGAGATATCTGCACAATCTCATCCTCAAGTTCTGCGCCTCTTGGACCTGTCTCAGAGAATCCTCCTGACACAATGATAGCTGCAGGTGTTCCTTTTGCAGCAATATCCTCAAAGACTCTAGGTGTTATACGGGCTGGGACTGCAACAACTACCATGTCCACCGGATCTGGGATGTCCTCAAGAGTCGGATAACAGGGGATTCCGAGTACATTGTTATACTTAGGATTGACAGCATACACATTGCCTTCGTACATCGGCTTGATGAAGTTCTGGACAATGGCCTGCCCCACACTGTTGGGACTCGGTGAGGCACCATAGATGGCAACACTCTTTGGATTGAAGAATGTATCAATACTTTCTAGATTCCTGCTTGAAGCCACTTCATATTCCTCCGAGTATAGGACTGTCACTCCGGAATCGTGATGATACTCTACTTGTAGCTTGTCATGTGGTACCTGCAGATACTAGAACACAATATTCAAAGCATCACACCGAACACAAATCCTGTGACCTTCAACATTATAGACGATGGTCGAGATATATTATCATCCGACCATGATACATTTGATAACTGGTTGTCAACCGCCTTTCGTTCCAGACACAAGCACTTCGACGATAAGCTGTATTGCTATAGCCCTACAGGATATCCCTACAAGATAAGAGATCATGCACATACGAATCCCCATAATTTCGCATCTCTGAGCGTGACTGGCGTTTCCTGCTCATTACACTGCAGCCACTGTAATGGCAAGCTGCTCAAAGGTATGGAGGCCACCTTGACACCCGATGCACTCTACGAGGCGTGCAGACAGGTCAAGGACCGTGGCGGTGATGGTGTCCTCATTAGTGGTGGGTCCGATTCCACTGGCCATGTGCCTTTGGATAAGTTCACAGACGTGATCAGAAAAGTGAAGGATGAGCTAGGGCTAATGGTTGTCGTGCATACGGGTCTCGTTACAGAGGCAACAGCCGCCAAACTAGGGAGTACTGGCATTGACGCTGCCATGTTGGACATTATTGGTAGTCCTGAGGTTGCGAAGGCCATCTATCACTTGGAGGATGGACCTGCACGGATGGGCGCTTCTCTTGACTTGTTGAAGGCACAGGGGATACCGATTGCACCACATGTCCTTGTGGGGCTTGACTATGGCAGATATTCAGGTGAACTTGAAGCGCTACAAATGATTGCATCACGAGCTGTTGATGCTGTTGTAATCATCGCTCTGAGTCCGCTCAGAGGTACTGCCATGGCGAGCGTTGCTCCTCCATCCCCGGACACGATAGCCCGTATCTTGACTGTTGCACGACTAGGCATGGAACAGACCCCTCTTCTGCTTGGCTGTGCGCGACCAATCGGCGCGCATAAGACAGAGTCTGATAAGTATGCCATACGGTCAGGTGTCAATGGGATTGCCTATGTCAGCCAGCAGGGTGTTGACTTTGCTCGTGCAGAAGGACTCACCCCGGTTTTCAGAGATATCTGTTGCAGCTTGGCGCCTATGGACTTGTCTGCAGTGACCGCTGAATGAGCCACCCTATTAGCTCATAGCCCAAATCAAAGGCCCATATACCAATGGCTGCAATGAGGAAGCCTACCCAGGGAATGACCAGTAGAATGGCAGTTATCTTCAGCGTGAACCTGTACTTGAAGAATAACGCTATCTTTGGGTTTGCTGCTCTCTCCACCCAGTCGTTACCCTTCTCATCAAGTACTGATGCCATGAAGAGCATGAAGAGCATGGCGAGCCATCCCAATGGATCTGTAACTACTGGGATGCCAAAAAGCAGTAGAACTACGGCTATCAAGACAAAACCCACGGTAAATTGTCTTCGATTTACTTTTCCTGACAGTAGCACGCCTGCTACAATTGCAGTCAGCAAGACGAGATTCCATTCATTGATGGCCATCAGAATCCCAAAGAGCACACCAGCAATCGCAAGGGGATACCATGCAAGGGAAGGCCGGTCCAGCTCGTCAAGCAGGTCATCGCCGAGTTTCAGAGTGAGGCCCGCAAGCAGGTATGCGATGAGCTGAAGCGCTATTTCAACCATCATGCTATCCTCGGGAGTGTACTTTCTTGAAAAAGTGGTCCCTCCGTCTAACTATGAGATATCATTGGACAATGTCCTCATCTAGCCATTAGTCATCACTGGGACCGTGTTATCATCTCATGAAGCACAGATAAGAATTGGCTTCTAATCTATGAAGACTGGGGTTCCAATTGCTTGGCCTGGCAGGTTGGTCCTGAACTTGGCACGGACAGCACCACTATTGCCGTGCACACCGAGAACCTTGCCGAGGAATTCCCGTTCATTTTCAGCAATCCACTTGACACTCCTGCCCACGAGGGTTGCGGCCTCACTCCTATCCTTTACGCCGTCGAATACTAGGATTACTTGGTTTGGATGTATCAGATGCTTGCCTCTACGGTAGCTTGTGACGACGCCTCTTCGGCCTTTCAGCACATCACTTTTTGACATTTGTATCCCTCGTGTTGGAGAACTCTTGTCCACGCCTTAGGTGATTAATATAAGAGTTGCGAATTGTCCCACATTTTGGTGCTGAGCCCGGAAGTCTAGCTTATGTCCGGTCCGCTCTCACCGTCGCTTGGCTTGGTTTCTCTCACTGATGCACCCGGCTCAAGGCTGCCAACACGGCTGACGAGCGTCTTGTCGAGCAGAGCATCTCGTATTGACCAACCAACGGGATCCTGATGTTGTGCGATGCGATAGAGCACAAACCAATTCTGGGCATCAGCCTTCGACCTGTTCATCAGAAGTGGGATTACGATACTCCGTGCTGCACTAATCTTGTCTGGTTGTGATTGCATACGTGTGACCACTGTTCTTTCGATCTCCTGCGCTCGTCGCACCCGGTTGATAGTCTGCAGTGTGGATGCACTTGAGAGAACGACGACGAATGCGAAGATGGGCAGCATTATTGGGTATTCATCAGGAGTGATTGTGACGAATATCATGATAATTACCGTGATGACCAGAGCCAGCTCGAATATTACTGCATCCAGAGTAGAATTGCGAACGCTATTAACCCGCCACCGGAAATACCTTGAGAGTCGTGATGAAGGGGTCCTGAATCTTACCAAGTCCTTGAGATAGGCATCCCTGGCTCTCCTCGCCAATATCATCCATATCATCTGGACGAACATCGCTGCGATTACGATAAAGAATGGAAGGGTGCTAACATCAATCTGCAAGAGTTTTCACTATCCTAATAGGTCCGAGCTTGCATTACAAGGCACTTGATTACTCAAACACTGGACCACTAAGTAGGGCACCTACAGATAAACTCGACCTTATGGAACCACGTTTGCATCAGGTTATCCAGGAGGGTCAGGCCTACAGGTTAGGCCTTCAGAGTCCAATCTATCTATCTAACAACGAGTGTTCTGAGAGACATCTTGAGTCTTCAGGTACTGTCTAAGAATTCTGAGTCAGGACGTCTATTAGTTTCGGGAACCCCTCCAAGCCCATAGCGTACGCCCAAGCATATGGTCACCCTTAGAAACCCTGAACTCTGGCTCTACACATACCTTCCCCTGTAGGCTGTTGTGTGGGTCTGGGTCAAGCCCTCCCAAGCATCTCGGGCCCACACACAACCTGGCTGTTTCTCGGACAACGTTGAAGCTCCGAATGACTTATCTCTGCAAATGAACGGTCTGGCCTCTGGTGACATCTGTGGACAGAGTAACTCACATTGATCCAAGCACGACGAGGTCAATAGCGGACTTTGTAAGGTCAATGAAGGGTGTTGGTGTGCTGGGCGCTGGACGACTGGGGCGTGCAAGCTACATAGTGTCCAAGATGTTCAAGGACTCCACCTGTCTGACTTATCTATCGCTATCTGGTCCGATGGTACCAGGAGGGCTGAGGAAGACAGTCACTCACCTGATTAGAGAGGGACTGATTGATGTCATCATCACAAGTGGAGCAAACATTGTGCATGACCTTGTCGAGGCATATGGGGGTGCCCACTATAGAGTGCCTTCCACAAAGTCCGATTCTGAACTACGGGAGGCTGGTATGGGTAGGATTGCCGACCTCTATGTGGATGAAAAGGATTTTGCGACCTTTGAGTCGAAGATCTACGATTTCTTGGACATGATGAGTGACACAGAACGGACCACTCTATCCCCCAGCGAATTCCTTCGAAAGCTGGGTGACACCATCCAAGATGAAGACTCCATCGTGCGTCAGGCTGCACTGAAGGGGGTCCCGATCTTCTCGCCGGGCCTTATGGACTCCATGCTGGGCTTCCACCTGTACACATACAGCACAACCGCGAAGCTTACTCTAGACTTTGTAAAGGACCTAAGGATTCTAGGTGAGATAGTAACCGGGTCCAAAAAGACAGGTGCCATAATGCTCGGTGGTGGACTTACCAAGCATTTCACCATGGGAAGCACTATTCTCAGAGGTGGCCTGGACCTTGCGGTCCAGATTACCATGGACCGACCCGAAGGCGGAAGTCTTGGTGGAGCTCCCCTAGAAGAAGGTGTTTCATGGCAAAAGGTCCAGACTGAGGCGTCTTTTGAAACAGTCATCGGGGATGCAACTATTCTCTTTCCACTAATGATTATCGGAGCTCTCCAAGACGCATAGTGCTGTTTCCTGACCTGCCACTGGAGATGAATGCTCTCCCTTCGTTTCATTCTAGAATCGGTGCACACTTCATGCATATGCGGCCATTATCAAGCCGATTAACATGATAATCGCGCCAACGTAAAGATGCTGAAAG
>CAYPUO010000272.1:0-5018 GCA_964413775.1 uncultured archaeon | reverse complement strand
CTAGTGACAAATGGCCTTGACTAGACTCCCCAGATGGGCACGTGTTTCTTTTTTGCCAGTCCTTGCGGTTTTGCGACAAGAATCAATACTAATATTCTATATAACCAGACTTCGATTTGTAACCATACACAAACGCAGAGTCCTGAAGAGAATCTCAGACTAGTGAGGAATGAGTATGAGGATGCAATACGCCGCCGTAGTCATAGCACTTGCTGTATTGCTGACTATGCCTGCTCCCGTTTCTAGGATTCTCACCAGCTCATCCTCTCCGAGCTCAAATCTCAGTCCTCAAGAAGGCTCCAGCGTTTTGTCCGCTAGCGCGCTCAAGACTGGGACAAGTGATCCTTTGCTTATTGAGCAGACGGGCTATATTTCAACAGGCAACACCTCTGCCCGAACTGACACGGCGCAGAATGTCCAGAATACGTTAAGCATTGATGAGGCGCACTCGTGGATGGCTGATAATGCCAGCTTGGATGTGCGAAAACTGTCGCGGTTGTATGCTGTTAATGGTAGTTTCGATGAGGGGTATCCGGGGACCAATCTGTACCCTAATGGATCGGTGCCTTATCATCCACTCGGGTGGGACGCCTATTGTACAAATACGAGCTATTATCCTGATGATGTGCAGCTGGCTAGCTACGACTCGAATAATCCTCGGTATGTGACAGTCGAAGCTCAGGGCGGTAAGGTTGGTCCGAATAAGTATGGGTATAGAGCGGGGACAACGATATTCTGGGAACAGGAAATTCATAACTCTCCTCGAACAGAAAACTTCCTACTGGATTTGAACTACCTGTATCTGAGAGGTCCGCTTGACATAAACAGAGCGCTGCCATTTCCGATTGATGGCAACTGTAGCATAACTGTCAGGGTTGATGGGCTGACAGTCTGGAATATGAGTCTTATGACATTATCACAGAGAGGTGTATGGACAAGTTTGCGGGGAATTCCCATAACAATCACCAACGCACCCAGCAGCTTTCTCTTTCAAGTGGGCCTAGTGATTGACACATCATTTGAACTTAACAAGAACTATGACTACGACAATAATAGCATCGCGGATGGAGTAGAAAACGCTGCTTACATCACAGTATATCTAGATGATGTATCATTTGTCGGCGCAAGCCCGCCCACGTTTGAACAAGTAGCCCTTACATTTACTGCAGGCGCAGATACTGTGCCAGTTAGCGGCACAGGTGGCGTCGGTCAGGCCATAATCACTAACACTTCCTACTGGAAAACAAATCCTCTTGCTATTTCCGTTCAGTCGAACACTTCTGTTGCATTTGACTATGATGTGCATTTGAAATCGCATCGATTCTTGAACTCCACTTGGACCACAGACAACTCCAAGGAAGGTGTACAGTACTCAGTCGATTCTGGCCTTAGCCCGCAATACAAGTTCTATACATATATCGGCTTTCTAGGCGACTATGAGAACCTAAGTGTGATAGCTCGATTTCCTAGCGATTGGGAAAATGCAACTGTTTCCGACCCGTTTCTTTCGGATGTAACTGGTTCCTGTATCATCTCACAAGGAATGATTGAAATTCCTGATACGCTTTCAAATAGGTTGGGTTGGTGGGAAGTACAGATTCAGGGGCCCAACTACGCAGATTCGCTATCATGTCAGAAATACAACTCGACAAGTGATACATGGTTTGACGCCACTGTCTTCAGAACCGGTAATCTGACCCATATAGTTGGCTCAATTGGCACATCCACCACTACTCCCGCTTCTCTTGAAAACGTGAATGTCACCATTCTCTCGCCAAGCTCAGGGCTCTGGGCTAGCGAGCTGGTAAGTAATGCGTCTTCAAATTTGTTCACTTCGAACTCTTGGTACCTGGCCTCCTCCAATACTACTGCTGGTGAGTGGGATGCATACGTGTTCTGGAACAATGGAACCGAGGTTGCCTACAATAGAGTAGTATTCGAGATTCATCATCTCACATCGTTGGCTCCAACCCAATCGAATATTGATACGGCGAACGGAACTGCCATCTCCGAGATGGTTCGGTTCACGGATGCTGAAACGGGTGCATCGATACTTGACTCCGCCTACGGAGTTGTGGCAAACTGGTCTGGAACAACTGTTGTATTTCAGCCGAATCCAGTTCACAACTGGTGGGAGGCTGACTTTGATACTGGGCTGGTTGGCCCGGGTGAGTTCACGGTTGTGGTGAATGCCTCAGGACGCTACTATGACAATGCAACAACCACCTTCACTGTTACTGTAACGGTTGTCGGGAACACACTCGAATTACTTCAAAAGAGTACTGAGGTTAACCTGAAAGAACACCTCCTTGCGAACCTCACATATAAGGACAGCTCAGGCACAGGCATCGAAGATGCGAATCTTAGTGTCTCAGTTAGTGGCGAGCACAATGGGATTATCATGGAGAACGTACAGGACTTGGGACTGGGCAACTACCAGGTTCAATTCCTCTCGAATATCTCCGGGAGCTATTCTATTACAATCATAGGATCTAAGCTATTCTATGCGAATGCCTCCGACGTGCTGTTCGTCCTTGTGTCAGAGTACGGTGCATCATTATCGTCTCCTAATGGAACCGCTGATGTCATAAATTATGGATTGACGTATAGATTCGTGATGAGGTACCAGAACTCTACGGGATATGGGCTGGCTGGTGCCAACGTTTCTCTCGTGACAATGGTTCCTGACGACGGACTGAATGTTAGCTTGATTGTCGCTGAGGGCAATGGGCTCTATTCGGTTATACTGAGGCCCAACAAGACCGGCACATTCACACTGCTTTTCGAGGCCAGCACAACCAATTACCAGACTGGCCTATACTCTTTCGTGCTCTCAGTAAACCCAGTAGAAACACTTCTGATTGTAGGGACATCGACTGAGGTCATGGCAGTTGATGAAGCATGCTACGTCACATTGACGTTTACAAATGCCACTGGGTACGGCTTGGCAGGTGCAACTATTACCGTGGTAGAGCCTCCTAGTGGACTGACATTCTCTCAAGCGGTTGACTTGAGTAACGGAACCTACGCCTTGAACATCACATCAACACAAGTAGCTGAATACCAGCTTCATTTCAAGGCAACGTTAGAAAACCACTTGGATGCAACAGCTGCTACAAGCCTTTCAGTTACACTCATACCGACACAGCTGCAGTTTGCCGACTCAACCAATGTCTTCTCTGTGCCCTACAAACAAGTATCTGAGGTTGAGCTCTTCTTCTTGTGGATTGACAAGAACCGAAATCCAGTTTCGAACATTACGGGTGCAGATATCAAACTAACTGGCTATGCCGAGGGGGACCTTGAATGGGAAATCGCTCCTATTGGAGAATACTATGTGCTATATGTTTCCTCACCGTACACGGGTAGCTACGACCTGATACTGACTGCCAATCTAACGTCATATCAGACGCAGACTCTACATCTATCCATGTCATTTGTCAGAATAGAAACCAGCATTCTCGTTTCCGGTGCGACAACGGGATACGTCGACCGCGACTTCGCACTTGAGCTTAGATATGAGGTCACCTCCAATCATTCGGCTATTTCCAATGCCAACTTTACTCTGTCTGGAACAGGATCGGGAGAGGCGACCATCAGTCGGCAGGCCAATGGCAACTATTCGCTGATTTTCCACCCAGATTCTAGCGGCACATATACTCTTGACATTGATTTCCAAAAATACGGCTTTAGACCCGTGTCCTCATCTCTCTCCTTCAAAGTCGACGAAATTCCTGTCAATGTGACTCTGGCAGGTCCTGTCTGGAAGCAGGGACAATCGTTCTTCATCAATTTGACGCTGACAGAAGCGGACACTGGTAACCCTGTAAGTGGGGCTAATATTACATGTACCCTTCAGAAAGACTCTCTTGATTTGGTGACATGGAGTCTTCAAGAGGGCCCTCACGGATTCTACTCTGGTTCCGCGGATGCAGACTGGTCAGACTCAGGAATATCAATTCTGATTATTGCCAGGAAGACGAATTATCAAATTGCTGCTATCCATCAGACAGTGGATACGCAATCCAATCCTAACTTATTATTGGACGAAATATATCTCATCTGGTTGCCAAGAGGGCTTTTGTTCGCAGGCGTAGTTATCGCTTCTGCACTTGGCCTAAACTACGATAGGAGGAGAAGGGCGCGTCAGCGACGCGAAGCGTATGAAATCAAGTCGCGGTTTGACGATGCGAATAATCTGCTTAGCATACTCATTCTCCATAAAGGAAGTGGTCTGCCAGTCTACTCGAAGGTGCTCAAGGGTGGCTTTGAGGAAGGCATGGTGTCTGCATTTATCACGGCCATCACACACTTCAGGACAGAGATCGATGAAAACGGGGGTGAACAAGGTCTCGAGTGGCATGTCACTCCAATCTCTGACATTGTGAGAGCTGTGCCGACAGAGCACCTAATTTGCGCCTTCATCACGCTCTCATCAGCTTCGCTTGCTCAGGAGGCTAGGATGCTGGTGTTCTCTCATGCGATAGGAATGAAGATGGATGGCCAAATGGAAGCACCACCTACGTCAGTTCTTGATGCAGGTAAGTACAGCTGGATCACTGAGATGTTCAACAGACACCTAGATGGAAATCTCCTGAAGTACTATACACTTTCCCCTGAAGTGAAAAAGGAGCGGAAATTCAAGCCTTTCTGGGACGCAAAGGCCACGATGGACCTAGGTGATGCATTTGTCCTAACGGAGCTTGCGCGTGGTCTCATGAGCGTTGGCATGGACGAGGGGCGTGCCTACAAACTGATATTTGAGGCGATTGAGAAAGGCATCCTCATTGCAATCGAGATATAGAACGCAATCCATTTAGGCATCAGCGGAATTGTTTTGTAGCTGAGTGACTACTAGTAGTAGGCTTGGTTCATAGGAGCATAAGCGCGCTTGGCTGCCTGTGAGGGATGTTATGTGTTCAGCAAAGGTCAAACGGGGCTTCTTGTTATCCTATTGATAACTCCTGCCCTGCTTCTCCCAAATAACGGCAATTCTATCTTCTCAACCACATCAAATC
>CAYPUO010000271.1:0-5051 GCA_964413775.1 uncultured archaeon | reverse complement strand
CTACAGAAGAAGCTCGATGAAACTCGTTCAATCGATGTGGCTACTGAAGAATTGAACAGACAGATTGTCGACCTAGAGGCTGAGGTGTCAGACCTTCGCGATAGCCTATTCAAGAAAGACGCGGCTATTGAAGAGATGACAAAGGAAAGAGATGAAGCTAGAATCAACGCTGATGAAACAAAGATGCAGCTAGCTGAAATCCAGTCTCAACTAGATGTATACAAGAAATCCGGGGAAGCGAAGTCGACAGCATCACCAGCCGCTGAAGCAGAGATAAAGTCACTCCAATCCAAAGCAGAACTGCTAGATAGGACGCTGGATGAGAAGCGGTTTGAAGCAGAAGGCCTAACTTCTCAAATTACCGAACTCGAAAGAAAAATCGTCGAGGCCCAAAAAGAAACGAAAGCTGCAGAGAAAGAAGCACAGAGTCGTCTCAAGGAAATTCAGTCAATGCAGGATAAGTTCTCTGAAGTCAAAGAGCTCGAACAGAAGGTCTATGACCTCGAGAACGAACTAAAGGAAGCAGAAGCGAAAGTGCCCATTGTGGAAATGCAACGTGAGGCCTTTGAAAAGGCTGCACGACTAATGGAAAAGGAGAGAAACATGGCCCTTGAGATTAGGGACCTGGCAGAGGAGCGAGCGAAGCGGTACATTAAGGTCCTTAACATTGACGCGAGCACCAGGGTGCTTCTTTTGGTAGATGAAGTTGGCAAGATGAGCTTCACAGATCTAGCCAAGTCTCTAGGAATACCAGCCGGGCTTGCCGCCAAACATGCACGCGAAATGGCAAAGCTGGGAGTGCTTAAGGTCGAGAATGATATGGCCATTTCGACCCTGAAAGATATGGAGATAAAGGAAGGAGAGGTAAAAGTCGACTAGCTAGAAAGAGATTGTCCTATCTCCTTCTTTGTATGAATCCACAATGTCAGACCAATACTTTCCAATCTTATTGAGCGACGAGGAGAAGTCCCTCGCCATTCGGTACTCCCCCATCTTTTTCTCAACCAGACCGACGTCGCGTAGCTTTCTCATCACCTTGACATAAAGGCCCCTGCTGCTCAGGACAAATCGCTCCCAGTCACTGTCCGCAACTACGCCACCTGAAGTCATAATCTCGTTCAAGATCTTTGCGGCCTGATCCACTTGCATTTCAGTAAAGAAGACATATCTCAATAGATGATTCGGCTGTATTAGAGATGGACGCCTTACTAGGTCTATCTTTGCCATACTCACTCACTATGATATGGAGTGAGTTTCCATTTATCAGAGCAAGTATTACGCCTGTACTCGCAAGCGCTTAATCATCAACATAGGCAAGATTACAACCACAAATGCAGCAATGGCAAGTAGTGTCTGGTGTACCGGTGCAACTACTCCCTGTTCATAGACCGACAATGAAAAACCAACGCCAATTGATGTGAGAAGTGGAATAATATTGTATGGGGCGCGCAGCCGCGCCATTGCCGTTATCATGATAAAGAAACCATATGCGATTGCGGCAAACCCGAGCGCAAGCGAAAACATGACAGCAAGGAGTTCAAAGATCCCGAAAGCAAGCCATCCTGCCTCCGGAAGGAAATAGGCAATTACAAGCCAAATCAAGTCGAACGCTATGATGAATTTCAGACCGGGAAGCGCATTTGAGATATCTAGACCTGATGGTGCATTGCTGAACATGATTGTCATGGCTAGAAATGAAATAATCCAGAATAGCGGATTGATAACTGTCAGCTGGCCGAATGTGTAAAAGAATTGATACACGAAGTTGCCAATTGCAATCAGTGGTGCTAGACTGTCAGCCAGAGCCACAGGATCGCTCTTCATGAAAATCAAGTTATGAAGCAGAGTGAGAGCATCTCCACCTAGATGGGAGTCTGGTATGAGGTAGGTTGCAGCCAGTGCAAAGAACGTTAGCAGGGCAAGTGATACTGCTACTGGAGCGAGGTTTATGATAGTGCGTTTCAAGGTACTAGGTGGATTGACATACTTCACATAGCCCAAGACGACCTGATCACCCTGAACTTCTATATTGACTGGCTTGAACTCTACAATTTCAGTTCTGGTAAAGACACATCCCAGCGCATGAGATGATTCATGCAGCGCAACACCTGGCCCTACAAGCGCGTACCATGCACGCGATCCGGGTTTCCTCGTCACCTGCAATGCCGTGTGGGACAGTCGCTCCAACAACCATCCGAGACCCCATACTACAAAGAATAGAACTACTGAAATGAAGACAATTGTAAAGTATGCGTTCATCAGATCACCAGCGGTAGCGGCTCAGTTTATTCCAAGCTCCCTCTTCTTCTCTTCCTCTATTTTGCCAACTTCCTGAGCTTTTAGTTGCTCCATCTCTTTTGCTTTATCTTTCTTGGCTTTCTCAAGGATTTTTCTCTTTTCTTTTTCTATCTCATCAATTCGCTTGGCTTTGGCCTTCTCTGCCGCCTGCAACCTCTTCTTCAGCCCTTCTACACGTTTCTTGGCTTCAGAGACCTGCTTGTTCCTGTTTTTGGCAGCCGATCTGTATTGTTTGTCTGCCTTCCTCCAGGAGGCTTCAGCGTCTCGCGCTTTCACACGAATTGCTTCATATACGTCTGAACGAGACTTGGCTTCTGCCTTTAGCCGTTCGATCTCTGCATCCAGACGAGATCCAATTCCCGCCAGATCGGCTTCAGCCTGTTGAAGATCCTGTTTGAATTTCAGCATGTCCAAGTCAATCTTATGGACTTTCTTGTCATTGGAGTAGTCTTGGCCCGACATAACCATCAGGTTATCGTAAACAGTGCTGATATTTCAGCGTTGCCTTTAGATTGGTGTGCCAAAAGTCAAAAAGGCCGCCGAGTCTAAGCCTCAACAACGTCCAATGACTACCCAACCACCGAAGCTGTCTTAATCACAATGGACACCCATTGATAGTTGTCTACTGCCCAGCTTTGACAATCGTTGGTCAGTCCTTCGTGCTGTGTTAATCGCCTCGCCACCTTCAGACCATCTCAGCGGCGTCACTCAACACGAATCGACTCGGTACGCTTGTTGTGAGCGAACTTCTCGACGGCCACTATATTGTATGGAGTAAATTGATATAAATTCTTCTGACCTTTGTAAAGGAGCAATGTAAAGCAATTCAATAGAACTTGACTAAGACTGAAGGAAAAAACAAGCTCTCCCTACGAAAATGCTCGTCGGCAGACTCTTTACCTAGGAGAGAAATCTGAATAATGCAAAGACTGCGTGCTCGGTGATTCTACATGACCAAGAAGCGCTTCATAAGAGACATGGACACTCTACTGGAAAAGCTAGAGCCTAATACTTCTACTGAAACGATGGATCAACTAGGTAAGGTCCGTGACCGTTTCGTGGAATTGAGCCGCAAGCGCCTTGTCAAAATCAATCACAGCATCATGCAATTCCTATGCGCAAAACACCTCATAGAAAATGGATTCAGAGTGGAGATCGAGTATCCTCTGAATGGCGGAACCCTGATTGCGGATATCTTTGCTGTAAGAGAGAAACTGATCGGAACTGATGATGCACGAGATGCAATTCTCAGCAAAATGCATGGAATTAAGGAGAGTGAGGAGTGTCTGGTACTCGAGGCTGAAACCGGATTCGTTCCTCCCAAAGCCGCACTCAATCCAGGTACCTATCGAAAGACCAGAATCGCAGCGAAGATTGCTCGATATGCAGGATTCAGCCACTTCTTCTGTCTTGCAACCCCTCACTATCACGTTCTGCAGATTCCCAACGCCATGTTTCAACATGTGGGCCAACGGAACGTCGAGGAACTCACGAATCTAAAGGCAATGTGCGATGCGCAATACTTCTCACCGCCTGTATTGTATGATGAGCTTGCCACTTCCGAAATTCATAGTATCTTCATTGTCAACATAGATGAAATGAAGGTCCTTGAAGTGGACCCGCAGAAGTATCGATACACCATCATTCAAGCGGAAGGAGTTATTCAGATGTAGATTTAGCCATCTTTGAAATGGCTCTTGCCAACTCTGGACTCGCAAATATGGCCCAAGCGAAATGCAGATTACTGGTTCAATTCTCTGGTCCCAAAGTCCTAAACCTCCGCGGTGGTTCACACATGATTACTTTCACAAACTTCAGGTATACAGATTTCTATAGCTTCTTCAATGTTGCAGAAATACAAAGAGAGAGGATAGGTACCAACCACCGCATTCACTTAAAACCTGGGGGCTTTCAGGCACATATTGATATTGAAGTCATGATTGACGAAGATGAATACCTTCTGAATGGAGTCCTCACTCTCGACCGAGAATGGATAGGGAACGCCAGCAGTATCAATGTCTTCGCAAAAGACATCACCAAGAGCTTTGTTCATGACTTGCTTGAAGATGGTGATCTGGAGGAAATACAGCCAATCGTTGACACACTCAGTACAGTTAGAGGAAACCGCGATAGAGTCATCACCCTGGGAAATGAGGACTATCCGGCGGTTGACGAGGTTTCCGTGCCAGAACTCTCGTCCCTTGTACTTGCCTTCACAGGCGAGGAGCCTTCTTGGTCATATGAAACTGCAAACACTTCGATATCTGTTGACAACATCGTGGAGAATGGACAAGGAAAGCTGAGAGTATCGATTGAGTATAAGACCTAACTTCGAATTGCAGATATGACTGCTTTAGCCAAGTCTGCTTCACTCGCCCCAATAAGCTGAGCATCTTCCTCGGATAGAACCCGCGAGATTGTCTTCTCAATTTCCTGAGCATCGACAGCACAGCCACTTAGATTAGTTTCAAGGCTGACCAGAGCTGATTCAGGATGCAAGAAGAAGTCGCCTAAAATGAGAATATCCTCAATTCTGTCGTTATCAGCTCGAACCTTGATTTTGATGAGCTTGCCGCCAGGAACCTTGTAGGAGAACTGCTTCATAGAATCACCTTGAGAAATTCCATTCATATGTGTTGTACTTCTCGCGGACAAGTCTTTCGACAGTTTCGGACTCCTCATCCGTGAGTGCTCCGGGAAGCAAAAACACTCCTAACGCTTCCGAGAATCCATACTGAAGGGCATCACTAAGC
>CAYPUO010000270.1:0-5052 GCA_964413775.1 uncultured archaeon | reverse complement strand
TGCACTCTCGGCTCCAATTAACATTCACAATGACTGGAGTGACACATATGGTGCTAGAGACACCGGCTTCATTCAGATCTACACGCAGAGCTGTCAAGAGGCCTATGACACAACAATCATGGCATTCAAGATTGCAGAGAATCACAACATACTGCTCCCCATTATGGTGTGCATAGATGGCTTCATTCTTAGCCATAATGTTGAGCGTGTTGAGATGCTGCCAACAGATGCAATACGCAAGTTCCTGGGCGTGCGGGAGCCGTTCATCGCACTTGACCCGCGAAAGCCAATCACAATGGGTCCACTCGCTCTCACCGATTATTACTTCGAGTTCAAGGAACAGCAAGACGTAGCAATTCACAATGTGCCTGAAGTCTTTGAGAAAGTTGAGGCCGAGTTTGAGAAAATGACCGGCCGCAAATATGGCATGTTTGAGAAACACAAGATCGAAGACGCAGAGATTATCATATTGACACACAGCACTCCTGGAGGAACCGCGAAAGCTGTGGCAGATGTGCTCCGTGAGCAAGGCGAGAAGGTTGGGGTCCTAAGACTCAGGATGTTCAGACCATTCCCCGCCAAGGAGATAGCGGAGGCCGTAATGCATGCGAAAGCGGTTGTCGTTCTTGAGAAATGTCTGTCATTCGGCGCAGCCTCAAATCCGCTTGCTATGGAAGTCAGGACTGCACTATATGACCACGACGAACGACCGATGGTAGCTGACTTCGTCATAGGTCTGGGAGGAAGAGATATCCCACCGACCACAATTGTTGAAGCAGTTGAGAAAACCAAGGAGTATCTAGCAAAAGGCAAGGCTCCTCTGTACGAAACCTTGGGGGTGCGGAAATAATGGAGCAGTACGACAAACCAGCAGTGGCAATCAAAGACATGCTCAAGAGAAGTCCAATCCTTTCGTCAGGGCACAGGATGTGTGCTGGCTGTGGGGCTCCGGTTGTCATCAAGCTCATGGGGATGGCACTGAGAGGACCTACAGTTGTCTGCAATGCAACTGGTTGCCTTGAAGTAGCAACTACAATCTATCCGTACACTGCATGGGAAATCCCGTGGATCCATGTTGCCTTTGAGAACGCCGCAGCAGTGGCTTCCGGAGCGAAGGAGGCAATTAGTGCTCTCCAAGAGAAAGGCAGGTATGGTGACGAACATGTTGATGTTGTTGCTCTTGGAGGAGATGGAGGAACTTTTGATATTGGCTTTGGTGCTATCAGCGGTATGCTAGAGCGCGGACATGACATAGTCTACATGGTCTATGACAATGGTGCGTACCAGAACACAGGAATCCAGAGGTCTGGTGGGACTTTTCAGGGACAAGAGACCACAACCTCATGGGCTGGCAAGGTCAGTCCTGGCAAGACGCAGCGAAAGAAGCCTTTGATGGAGATTGTTGCAGCGCACAAGATCCCATACGTTGCGTCGGTATCGCCATACTATCACCGTGACTTCATTACCAAGTTCCGTAAGGCGCTGGAAGTCGAGGGACCTGCATTCATACATGCATTCTCTCCGTGTCCTCGTGGTTGGAGGTCAGAAACCGGCAAGACCATCGAAATATCCAAGCTGGCGGTTGAAACAGGTCTCCATCCGCTCTACGAGGTCGTAGATGGTGAAGATTACATTATGTCAAGGCCTAGCAAGAACCTGAAGGCATTGACCCCTGTTGAGGAGTACTGGAAGACTCAGGGTCAGTTCAAACACCTCTTCAAGCCTGAGTGGGTTGACTTCAGGAAGGAAATCCAAGATGACATCAACCATCAGTGGGCACTCCTGAAGAAGAAGTGCGGCATAGAGTAAACTATCATGTTACTGGAGCACTATTGCTCCAGTACTCGATGGTACTAAGAGGAACAGAAGAAGGTGCTTTTCTAAGGTGTGTCAGTGATTCGCTTCGAACGTAAACCATGCCCTGGTACAGAATCTAGGTCTTATCGTAGGACTTAATGCCCAGTACAGACAAGTGCAGACAACTTGGTGAGTAGCATGAAGGGAATCTACTACGACCTCAAGCTACGCAAGGCAATCCTGAAGAGGATTGGGCGCGCTCGAAGATTCTCCATGATAAAGTATCGAGAGGATTGGCCGGCACCTGAGATAAAGTATCCAAACCATGTGAAGGTGAGGACTCGACTTGCCGGAATCTGTGCTGGGGACTTACATCAAATCAATGTGAAGCTACCATACTCCGCGACCATCATCGCAAGCAAGACAAATCCTTTTCCAATGGGACATGAGGCCGTTGGGGAGGTCACGGAGATTGGCAACAATGTGAATCACCTCAGAGTAGGTGACCGCGTCGTGTTCTCGCCCCTCGCAACATGTGCAGCGTATGGCTTTGCCCCATGTAACAGCTGCAAGGATGGACACCTCAACACATGCCAGGCCATTGCGGGAATTGGGGATGGATCAGCACTTGAAGATGAATACGGTGGACGAGGGCATTTTGGTGGATTCTCTGGTGGGGGATTCAGTGAACATTTCGTGGCATTTGAAGAACAGCTGACCCCTGTCGTCGAAGCGATTCCTGACAACGTCCTGGTGTTGACAGAACCGCTTACTATCGGAATACACGCTGCACTGAGAAAGCTCCCCAAAGAAGATGACACTGCACTAGTCATAGGATGTGGAGTGATTGGTCTATTGACAATAACCGCACTCAGGGCGTTTTCACCAAAATGTAGAATTATAGCCGCCGCAAGATACCCGTTCCAAGGAACACTGGCCCAGAGTCTTGGTGCAGACGAAGTAATCGTTCAGAAGGAAGCCAGTGATCTCTATACCAGAGTTGCAGAGCTTACAGACGGCATTCTCCTAGAGCCACTAATTGGAAAACAGATTAACTATGGAAACAAGGGGCCTGACATCGTCTTCGACATGGTTGGGACTGACTCATCCATTGATGACGCTTTGAGACTGGTCCGATGCAATGGAACCGTCGTACTAGTTGGCAATTCATTTGGGATTACCAAGAAGACTGAATGGGCCGTTCAACTATACAAGGAACTCGATGTCTTAGGTTCGATGAACAGCGGCATTGAATACTATAATGGAGAAAGGATTGATGCATTCGGTTTAGCCGTGCGGCTCCTTACTGAGAGTCCTACCAGATACAAAAAGCTAGTTACCCATACGTATAGAATTGAAGAATACAAGAGAGCCTTTGACGTCGCTTCAAACAAGGGAAAACACAATGCTGTCAAGGTCGCTTTCGAGTATCCATCATAATGCCGAAGTGAGCCCCATTCCTCCTCATGGGTCAATTTCCTCTTGCACCTATGAATGAAAGTTCGCAGGAGCACTTAAGGGTGAGAGTGCGCAACCAAAACGGACGAGTACAATGAATTTACTTCGGAATGATCGACCCCTCATCATGGCACACAGAGGCGACTCTGCCGCAGTTCCGGAGAACACGCTGCTGAGTTTCAGGCGCGCCATAGAAATTGGCATTGACTTTCTTGAAAGCGATGTAAGACTATCAAAAGACGATGAGCCAATACTCTTCCACGATGACAATCTGCAGCGAGTTGCTGGGGAAGCAGGTACCATTCGAGATAAGACGCTCGAAGAGCTGAGGGAAATCGATTTCGGTTACAACTTCTCCCCCGATGAAGGTAAGTCTTTCCCCTATCGTGACAGGAATCTAAGAGTAGTCACTCTGAGAGAGGCATTCCAGAATCTCCCAAATGTGCCATTTAATCTTGATATCAAAAACAAGGACGTTGAGGCACCAGCAATACTAGCAGAAGTGATCAAGAAAAATAACAGACAAGATTCAGTCGTGGTCGGCTCTTTCCATAACGCACAGGCACGTCGTTTCAGGGAGTTGATGCCCGACGTTAAGACAGCAGCATCGCCATCAGAAGTCACACGGTTCGTCTTTACACTGAAGATGAGACTCCTTGGGCTCTCCAAGAAACTTCCCTACGAAGCATTCCAAGTACCTATGAAATATGGCATCATCACCGTTGTTAACAGGCGCTTTGTTCAAGCTGCACACGACCGAGGCGTTGCTGTGCATGTCTGGACAGTGAACGAAAGAGATGAGATGGCCTATCTCTACAAACTTGGTGTGGACGGCATTTTCACCGATAGACCTGCGATTCTCAGAAGCCTATTGAAGGACCTTGGAGCCCTTTAGTATGCATCTAACACCTAATCAACTAAGCCGAAATAGCTTAATATGCAGTTTTCCGGCTAAAGCTCGGTAAGAGCCTGTTTCACTCTTGAGAGCGGCTCAAACATAACAAATGACCAATGCGGTGGAAAACAAATGACCTGTCCGGAATACAAAGCATCAGAAGGCAAGTGTGGTGTTGACGGCTTCAAGTTTTACGAAGGGATGAACAAGCCCTGCGAAACTCCTGGCATAAACAAGGACAAGTGCCCTCGTTTTGCCATGAAGTAGTTATGTCATACTGACTATTCGTTCTCATGGTGCAGCCGCAGCGCTGCACCGTACAGCTTTCTTGCCCTAGTTTTCGAACCAATTGTGGTTCACGGTATATTCTAATCAGGGGACATTCTGCCCGGCAAGAGCATTGCTCTAAGAAAATCGTGAAAAAAATGAAAGGGGGCCCTTGAAGACCCCTTCACTATGCTCACGGCATAAAGAGCAGAGACCAAGCTAGTAGTCCGAAGATTACAATGATGAAGAAGAAGCAGGCTATTAGTCTGCAGCCACAGCTATTCCCCTTGAAGAAGATGCGATCGACAACCAACGCAGAGGCAACAGCGTGTAGCCCATCCATATAGTCGCCCACCTGCACTCGCGACTGGTCGCGAACAGCAAGTACCTTCTTATCAAGCCTGAAAGCGAACTGGCCCGAATTGCTCACAGCTTCAAAGCCCCACGCTAGGAAGCCGCCTTGAGCCTTGATTTCATCATCGCGGTAATGAATTGTGAAGTTCTTTCGGAACGCAATCCAAGGCCGTGTGAGCTTTGCCACTTTGTTTCCGGCTGGGTCAAGGAGCCAGAATGTCTTGTCAAAGAAGCCGCCCTTGGCAGTTAGTATTCTGTTGCCTTGCATGTCTTCAATATTC
>CAYPUO010000269.1:0-5060 GCA_964413775.1 uncultured archaeon | reverse complement strand
CCCAAAGGAGCAGCCTCGATGAAGCAGGAACCGAACAGCATCCCTGGACGTTGATAGCCAGGTCTGTCTAGGTTTCGGGTAACGGTTCACTGTATGAGTTTCTGGTTGATACATGCAGAGTTGTCAAGTCTGAAAGGCACGAGCACCGAGGTGACAGTGTGCATAATCCCTCATGATCTAATCGGACTTGGCGTGTCTGATTGGGATCGGATTGCATCGATTGCTGAAGTAGATGTATTCTCAACCGATCCGTACTATTGTGCATTCGGACGCAGCCGCGAGTGGGCGATTGCAACTGCTGAGAGGACAATTGCTACAGCGAAAAAGCATGGCAAGAAGAGCCAGCTGTGGCTTCAGATGTTCAGTCTTCCCAAAGGCGAGGAGGAGAGGACCGCCTCTCTCGTTTCAGACTATGCATCCATGGGAGTGGATTCAGTCTTCGGATGGAGCTACTTGGCGAACAAGGGGACCACGATTTCTAGTGACCGACCTGATATCCTATGGCGCCTCGTTACAGATGAATACAAAAAGGTGGGGTGAGGAGTATGTCCTCACCACTAGAGCTTTAGCTTGGTAAAGATAAGTGGCCATACAAAGAACCCACTTACTGCTACGATAGTGTAGCGCAAGGCCCGAAGCCATACATCTGCTGTTGGCATAAAGGGACTCAGCACCACTAGAAGCCCTATAACGAAGATCAGTCCAATGACACATCTGAGGATGAGTCGTAGCAGCAGATTCCGGTCTGGTCTGGTCTCCAACTCGGCAGAGAAGTTCACGAATCTCTTCTCAAGCGGCAAGCCTATGGCTATGCCCATTATTATTCCACCAAAAGAGCCAAAGTTGTCTCCAGGCGGCAGAGGCGTCAAATAGGTTAGAGCTGCGGTCATACCAAACCCAATCAAGAAGAGTATCAGGTACAGATATTCCTCCCTGTATTTTGAGAGGGTCTCCGTAAGTGGTCTTTCCAGATAGTACAGGATAAGTGCTGTCACAATGCCCAGACTCCACCCGATCAAGACATCCTCAAGGTAGTGCACGCCAAGATACACCCTCGAGAGTCCAATCAAGAAGGTTAGGACTATTGATAGTATCAGTATCCACCAGGTCTTTATCTTAATAGAAAACCACGAGTACAGAGTGGAGGATAGCTGAGCGTGATTACTTGGAGTCGAGTAGTTTGTTCCCTCAACTCCCTGGTACCAATAGGATGAGTCAGGTCTTGGGTTGGCGATTGCCAGTTTCAACACGTAGTTAGAGACCATCCCGGTCAGTAAGACAAAGGTCAAGACAATAGCCGCGCGTTTCTTGACCGCCCAGAATCCTATGAGCACGAGTCCGATGTAGAAATACTCTGAGCCAAGCTGCGATATGAGCTTGAAGAACTCTCCTGCCCAGGGCATGAGACTCCTGAGAACAAGTGTGATATTCGGGTCGAAGAACATGAAATTGAACCCCCGTTCAGCTAGCCTTTGTTCTTATGGCCCATCTAGATGAAAAACCTATGCCTTTGATGTTCAAGATGTGTCCTACAACAAACGCTAATAGAACGATGTCACTCTTTTGTGCGCAGAAGTGTTGATTATGGTCCTAGAGAAGTTAGAGCCCCGACTGGTGTGGGAGATCTTCGAGAATGTCTTCACCAAGACTCCCCGATGCTCAAAGAAGGAGCAGAAGGTTCGCGCTGCACTGAAGAACTGGGTGACTCAGAGAGCTCAGAAACTCTCAGTTGATATCCACGTAACTGAAGACGAAGCGGGCAACCTCTTGTTCAAGAAAAACGCCACTCCTGGAAAGGAGTCTTATCCAAGCATTCTTCTGCAAGGCCACCTCGATATGGTCTGCGAAAAGGACCGGAAGGATGATTTCAGCTTTGACCGTGACCCTATTCCCGTAAGAATTCAGGAGAATGGTGAGTGGGTCGATGCAGATGAGACTACTCTCGGTGCAGATGACGGAATCGGCATGTCACTTGCCATTGCCTTGCTGCTTGATTCTGCGGTGGAACACGGACCGCTTGAGGTCTTGGCGACAGTTGACGAAGAGACCGGACTCACAGGAGCCTTTGCCCTAGACCCTCAGGAAATGGGGATTGGTAGCAAGCTGCTAATAAACATCGATTCTGAGGATCTTGGTGTCATCACAATTGGTTCCGCAGGAGGTGGCGACACGGTCTTCTCGAAGACAGATACAAGATCACATCCTCCGAAATTCTACGAGTTCAGTAACCTGAGTGTGACTGGCCTATTAGGAGGCCACTCGGGTGTGGACATTCACCTGCCTAGAGGTAATGCGAACAAGATTGCAGCAAGGTTGCTGAGTATGCTTCTCGGTGAGATTCCAGTGGTGATTAGCGAATGGAATGGAGGCAGTAAGAGAAACGCCATACCTCGGTCTTCTACAGTTGTCTTCGGTGTTCCGTCGGACATGGCAACTACTGCAGAAGCCATTCTAAGTGACGAGCGCGACCAGCTGTATACCTACTATAAGTCAGGAGAGAGCCCCCTTGAGCCAGACCTGTCGATAGAATGGAGTCAGGCCAAACCTCAGAATGCTTTCTCCATCGAGGAATCCAAGAGCGTCATCTGTACGCTTCATACCCTCCCCAATGGTCCTCTGAGGTTCTCGCCACAGATTACCGGACTGGTTGAAACATCGAACAATGTGGCAGTCATAACGACCGATGCGAAAGGCATCAGTATCCAGATGTCCTCTAGGAGCAATCTAGACTCAGAGCTCGCATCAAAGAGAAGAGAACTTGCGTTTCTTGGGTCTGCATTTGAGTGGAGCGTTGAGCAGAGCCAGGCATATCCGGGTTGGGCTCCTGATCCCGGGAATCCATTCCTGAAGTTTGTAAGGCAGGAATATGAGAAAGCGACTGGGTCAAAAGTTCGGGTCGAGGCAGTCCATGCTGGCCTCGAGTGTGGTATCCTTGGAGCTAACATACCAGGACTCAGAATGGTATCCATAGGGCCTACTGTGGAGCATCCACACTCGCCAGATGAGCGCCTGCGGATTGCTGATGTTGGCACTCTGTACAGTTTGCTCAAGAGTATACTGAAGGGGCTGCCAAAGAACCTGTAGTCTAGATGCCTCCCAGACCCAATCTCTCAATGGTGTTTCTGGGGGGCATACCTGACTTCCTGTCCCACCCTCTGAATGTGTACCATGTATCCAGCTGTTCTTCGATGTTGGGGACATGCCCTTCAGTGGCTCCTCCTAGGGGACGGGTAATCAGCTCTGGCAAGGTCTCTCCCTCAACGTCATATCCCAGCTTCAGGTTCAGAAGGCGCATCAGAGTGAATATCCTCTCTCCTGTTGCCTTCAGCTCATCAATTGAATAGTCCCATCCTGTTGTCAGCTTAATGAGCTTTACGAGATGCCCCGCTTTGAACGGAACGAAGTTGCAGATGCCAATGGAGTTCGTGATACATCGGAAGTCCTGCTGTCTGGCAGCTATGATTGCCTCATTGGCAAACCTATCGACGCTCTCTATCTCAAGTTCTTCGTTGACCTGTCCCATCTGGACATTGTACATATCCGCCGACATATGGCATGCTCCTCTAGGTGAAGTTGCATAGCCAATAGCGTGACCGGAGAACCCTCTGGGGTCGTGTTGTGGGTATTCGAGCTTATGTGCATGGACAGCAAGGTTTGCAACACCGAACTCTTCGCCAAATGCTACTGCACCCTCTGCCATCAAGTCTCCCACACCCTCACGCTTCTCAATCTTGTCGATTAATGCGCTTGCTGCATCAGCATCTCCCCACTTTGGTTCAATACCATCAAGATCCTCTGCAGTGATTATGCCCTCGTTGAATAGGTAGAATGCAAATGCAATAGTGTTTCCGCCTGATAGGGAATCAAAGCCTGCAAGGTCAATCTTTTTCGTGAGAAAAGCTAGGGCTTCCAAGTTGTCATTCAGGATTTCAGTACCCATGGTGCCTGTGACCTCAAGTTCGGGACCCTTGAACACTCCTGTTGCATACTTGCCCTCTTTCACATCAATAACACGGCCACAGCCAATCGGGCATCTGAAACATGCCTTCTTCCCCACAAGGATACTCTCCCGTACACTTGTTCCACTGAGGTTATAGGAGTCAAAATCTGGGACTGTATAGTACCCCGCAGGAAGGGATCCATACATCATGCTGGCCATGTCTACGAAGCCAGCCGTTCCAAGGTCTGAGTACATCCGAACAGAGGGGTCTTGAAGGTAGTCTTCTTTCAGTTCGTTTGCATATGCGGAGAGTGCATCCGGATCATGCACAGGTATCTTTCGATCTGTCCCCTTCACGACAATAGCCTTCAGCTTCTTCGAGCCCATGACAGCTCCCATCCCTGTCCGGCCTGCTGCCCGATGGTGGTCGACTATCACACTAGCGAACTTGACGAGTTTTTCTCCAGCTACGCCGATTCTGGCAACTCCAGCAATTCTGTACTCAGGGTCTTCTTTGAGGGCTTCCCACACAACTTCAGTGTTCTTTCCCCATAGATGAGCAGCATCTTCCAGACTTACTTGGTCGTCCTTGATTCGAAGGAGCTTGGGCTCACTTGCTTGCTCCTCGAATATTATCCCATCATATCCAGCGAATCTGATGTCTGCACCAAAGTGCCCGCCAACTGTGCTGTATCCAAGAATCCCTGTTAGCGGTGACTTAGCACAGAAAGTTGACTTGCTCCCCGTGGGGACCATCGTTCCCGTGAAGGGTCCCGTAAGGAAGATAAGTGGATTTTCAGGGCCAAGCGGATCTGTCTCCTTATCGACCATGTCATACAGCAGTCTGCAGCCAAGGCCTGCTCCTCCTATGAACGCCCTCAAATCCTTTTCATCGAGTTCAATCTCGCTGATTTCTTCTGAACTCATGTTAACCTTCAGTATCTTCCCTCTGTATCCTGATACCATTGGATCACCTCAGCTAGAAGTCGACCTCTCTCCCCTCATACATGTACTCATAGATCTTCTTTATCTCGGCAGCCTCAATCGATCGTGGCGTCATGGTGATGCTCGTGTCCATCATAGCGAATTCTACTAGTTTCTCTAACGCACCATCAAAGAC
>CAYPUO010000268.1:0-5065 GCA_964413775.1 uncultured archaeon | reverse complement strand
TCTTTCGAGTTTCTGAAGATACGTAGGTCAGCTATTCTTCTTCTTGCCACAGTTCAATGTGACCACAGGATCGACAAAGCCAAGCTATTACTTTCGTTCTTTTCTTGTGGAATACTCCCGTTCCACTGCCCCATAGAGGAGCTCCCGCTAGCAAGCCTGACTCCATCGCCGCTCCGCATTTGCTGCAATTCTTTTCCATTATACTCTCCAATCTACTAATGTCAACGCAACTGTATCAATGTTTCTCTAAGCTTTCGCACAACGGGCGGGCGGATGCATAGGAAATCGTGGTAGGAGTTTCGTAATTGAGGGCATGCAACGAAAAACTACTTCACGCGCCTGCCATTGTGTTATTCAGCTGCCTTGGTTGTAGAGCCAATTGAAGCATGCTCGTACCTTTACTCTGAAATCAGCAGTGTTATGATTTCTTCTTAGCTTTGTGTCTTTTGCGCCTTTTGGACCTGACTTTATCTATCGCTGCTCTCAACTTCTCATCTGTGTCCAACTCAGAGTAAATCCTGTGGAGATAATTAAAACTCACCACTCTTTCATTTCCGTTTTGATCAACAGTCCTTGTTTGAAACCCTCTATTGGTAAATTCTCGAATCATTTCTATATGCAGTGCGATTTGTCCTCCTACATCACTCTCTGTCTTTGTTGTAAATAATGTGTCTGTATCTAGTCCATAATTCTGTGATTCGAATATTGCACTATATTCTCCTTTCTGTTTCTCGGTCAGGAATCCAACTGTAGGTGGAAGGATGCGTCTACCTTCACGCCTGACACACAGTCGCATATTGGTGTAAAGCCATCTTTCCATTCCGTTAAGTCTGGTTGCTAATTCGCCCATCGCCACTCGTTGGATAAATCCGATGAAGAAACTCTCATGGTCTGTTGGATCTGGTGGGTTAATCATTCCAATGACTGTTTCGTCGATTTCCCTGCGATGTTTTGGTATTACACCATCATAGAAGACGAATCGATAGTTGTGGGCGTAGACATGTCTAACGTCCTGAAACATATCATAATACTTCAGAGAGGACCGGGCATTAAGGCTGAAGTGGTCGAACATTGCCTTTAATAACCTAACGAGTGCATATCGTTCTTGGATATTTGGCCAGTTTGCTACATTTGGGATGCACATCAAGCGGGACAGCTCACTTGGCGAAAGACCATCTTTTCTAAGTAAACTAAAGATTCCCCCACGATGATTCGTGGGGTCCATCAGAATATCTATTACGGTACTAAAACTTGGATTCCTTTTAGTCAGTTCATAAGATGCCGCCAAAGCTCCATGAAAGCTCTCGATGTTCCTAATGACTGAGAAGATATAATCCATATGGATTGCACCATACATATCTTGATTCTTCACAAGCTTCCCTTTGACATCAAACTCTACCTCGCGGGTGATGAATTGCCTGTTGAAGAGGTCACGATAGCGAAAGTGTTCCTTCCTTACCTCAGCAGAGTGTTCCATCACAGTAAGGACCCATATTAGTTTCTCAAGATCAGTTTCAGGATCTGGATAGTTTAGCATTTCATCTGGCGATAGTTTCTTCTTAGGATTCATGACAACCAAAAGATAAGCAGTAAGGAAAAAGATATTCTCAAAGATGTCCTGCCAGCAATTGACTCATATCTTACAGATACGCACCAACTTGCACTCAGAAGTCTCGATACATCCTCATCCATGTAATTCAGCGCTTGTAGTGACCCAATGCGAGGCCGAAGTTGAAGAGGTGTTGCTGGAAAGCGAACATAGCCCTTCAGAACGTTCTCCCCTCACTGTATTGTCAATGGCAGTTTGAAACTGAAGATTGAGGTCGTAGCAGATATCAGTCAGCTGGTCGATCTTGAGGATGTTGCTGCTGTCGATGATAATGGAAGGGGAGGAGAGGCCACCCTGCTCAACAGGAAGCTGGGCATGGACTGCCATGCGGAGGAGGTCACGCTCAGACACCCTGTAATCGTAGAAGAGCTGCATGAGGTCGAGCTCCACACCACCGTCCAGAACTTCGTCTAGGGGTGGTTGCCTGTCCTCAGGGTGTGGCGTTCGAAGATATCAGCTATTTCGAAGCTCCTTCACGTATTCACGCACTCGACTCTCATACGACTTCATCGTATCGTTATCCTGATAGAGACCTCCATACCCTACAGATATAATCCACTCAGCAGTTCCTGCTGTTGTTGGACCCCAAATGGCCATTCTTCTTCTATGCGTTTCAGTTGGCTCGATTGTTATTGTGTAATTAACCATGTCCGCCATCTGTCTACCGCTTCTGGAATGCACTCCGTTTTCAGCTATGCCACTCACTTGGGGCGATGTTCTGCACCTGAGCAGGAATGCGACTGCAGGACGATGAAGTATTCTAGCCAACTGAAGGGAATCCATCGGTTGAGATAGAATAGGTGTAATAGAATCAATCACGACGAGGCTAGTACCGCCCGTCGCTAGCAATTCCGACAGGCCTTCAATAAGCGCCTCAGTACTCAGTCGGTTCGGGAGTCGGACCACATGGAAGCTTCGCAATACCGATTCAGGCCCAAGTTGCATCCGATAGGCGATCTCTCTTACCGTGTCCTCTTCAAAGGTCCCGTCCAAGTCATACCAGACTACTCTCCCCAAGGACTCATTTGACACTCCAATCTGGATGCACAGCAGCGACTTGCCTCCCCACTGAGGGCCTGAGACCTCGACTATGGACCCCGAAGGAAAGCCTCCACCAATATGCTGGTCGACGAGAGGAAGACCTGTCTTAATTCTCGGAGTGAGCTTCTGTCTGGACTCAATCTCAAGTCCCGATAGGAACCGCTTCCTTCCTAGCACCTCTTCGGCCCTAATGACTAGTGCCCTTACGGAATCCACATCCAGTCCGCTTTTCTTGGCAATGTCAGAGGGGGAAGTACTGAGCAGTTGTTCGAGAGTATGAATTCCCACTCCATGTAGTATCTCAATGACTCGAGGAGATATGTCTTGGATTTCATCAAGAGCCCTCACTCATACCACTCTCCCGTTTCGAAGGATCTCCGCAGTAACTTGTGTTTCAAGAGCCCTTACGCCGTGGCCATAGGTGATGTCATCTAGAGGGTCCCAGGTCATAGCCTCGTATGGGAGTCCAGTGTCATAGGGGTATCGCAAGACTGACGCTGCCTCTCTCGCAGAGTGGTACTGGATATTCATCTCCTTATCTGAGCGCCCTGTCTGGACTGGCCTCAGTCCTATCCATCCCTTCTCCGGACTACCTCCAACGGTGCACTTGGCTCTTTCGACGCCGTTCACCTGCTCCTGAATGGTCCCGAGATGGTTTAACAACCTCTCCGCCAGAGACAGGCTTCGCTCTGGGAGCCTTTGCCCGTGAGGCAGCTGTGGATAGGCCATTCCTAGACTCACGACCTTGAGATATCGCAGCCGTGCTGGCGCTCCTCTATATCGAGTCCCAAAACGAACGGCGCCCCTCAACTCCCATCTGAGGTCGCCATAGCCAATTCTTGACGCTGTTGGTCCACCTCCCATCCCCTGATAGAGGATGTCCAGTCCTGCATAGTCAGCTATCACTATCGGAGAGACCGTCCCATCTGCAAGGGCGTTGCCAGCAAGGCCTCCCAGCTCGTCTAGTGCTGTAACGGCGTTCGCACTCAGATACCTTCCAGTACTTCTCTTGTCAAGCCTGATGCACCCAGCGATGACCCCAGTATCATAGGGGGCACTCTCGAAGATGAACCAGTCATACGCACCGGGGTTCTTCCTGTCAAAGGCAACAGAGACCCCATATCTCACGTTCGTGAGTGGGACAGTCGCTGATCGGATGGACTCCCGAAATGACTCGGTCCTGACGGAGAGGTGACTGTAGAGTGCGTCCATATCGAAGGCTGACTCCGGTAGATATGCCTTGGCTTTCATGGCCCCCAGCTGCATGGATATCCACGGGCGGACATCATCCCAGAGGTCCTTGAGTTCGGTCTGCGTATAGCTGTGTGATTCCGCGAGCTGTGCGAGGAGCATGATGAAGTAATTTCCATATCTCAGTAGGAGGTCGCCATCCTCGGCCTGCAACTGAGCGAGCTCGGTCCTCATGTCTAACGGGAGGTCCCAGTTATCGAGGTTGTTGCGGAACCAGGCGCTCCTGTACCAGATGTCCTTGGTGTAGTGATGGCTCTTGAGGAAGTCTATGACGGCCTGAGTCAGGTCCTCTTGGTCTTCTGACTGGGCCGCCTTGGCTAATGTCTTGACGAACTCTCTAAAGAACCTGTGAAATGGACTATATTCGGGGATACACTCTAGAAGGACTCTCCTAACATCCTGAAGCCGTTGGACCTCGACCGCTTCGGTGGCATTGCGCTGGAACCCGTCAAAGACCAAGTCGGTCTCTGGGGGCGGGCGTGGCACGGTCTTCATCGGCTTGATCTCTAGCCTAGGCGTCCAGTACTTTCTCTTGGTCTCTATCTGCTCGAGTGAGTCCTTGTCGCAGAGGACCTCATCAAATGTCACTCTGGACATGACGCCCATATACTCCTTGCTTCGTTGGCTCTCCTTCAGCTCAGTCCTTGTGATGCTGACCTCACTTTTCTCTCTACGTAAGGTGTCTGAGTTTCCAACAGACAGGCGTCCTCGCAAGAATGGAAAGAGCTCGACAGCCATCTGCCCTGAGAACTCCTCTATCCCTATCCTCCTCAGCCATAGTCCTGTCTTGGGTCTTCTCAGCAGTACTTGAGCAACGGATTGCTCCTGCTTGCTCATGTCCAGGGACTTGAATCTTCTGGACCACCCAACGAGCGGCAAGACCGGGACAGTCCTCACACTGATTTCCATCTCTTGGCCCTGAGCGACCTGGACTATCCCGCGGACATAGTCATAGCGAGGGACCTCACTGCCGCCCAGACGAGGTGGGTAGGGAAGGTTCAGGACTATCTCATCGATGTGGGGCAACAGAGGCGAGTCATAAGGGAGAGGTTGAAACTGATGGTGCTTGTACAGCTCTGATGTCGTTGCTAGAGGCGCCGGGGAGTCGAACCAGAGTGTGCACCTGGCAGTAGATGAGAGCGTGGCCATGATATGGGTGACGAG
>CAYPUO010000267.1:0-5086 GCA_964413775.1 uncultured archaeon | reverse complement strand
TCCATGTTACAAGGAGTCCAACTACACAGATTTCAAAGGATACCTTGCCACTGCTGTTGGGCGCCAACAAGAACACCAGGTATGCAAACGAAAGCAGCACCAAATAGTTGCACGATAGAAGAAGAACGTAGCTGAGCGGAGTACTCTGCAGGACGGCAAAGACTCTGAGCATGATTTGGTCTGCAAATTCACCTACGAACATCAGCAGTCCTATGAGGAGGGCATATCCCAGCAGACTCCTTTCCGAATGGACAATCTCACCCTGCGGAGCCTCTCGTGAGAGTAGAATGTGAATCCTGCGCAGTAGTAGCAGTGTGAAGAGGTTTCCCAGGAAATATGGAATGACAGGCTCACCAACCAACATGAAGCCAAAGACGAAGAGAGAGAGCACACAGGTAACGGCAACACTGGACCAGACTACAAAGAGGAGAATCAACGGAAAGTGGACTCTTGATGGTTTGAGCCGAGAGTATGCAAACACAAGGACTGCCATAATAGCTGACAGCGAACCGGCTCCGATATGGATAATGGCATATGCCAAGTAGTTGGACATTTCAAAGGCATTGGTGAGTCCAAATGATTGAATGATAGTGGTCGTCAGTAGTGGAATCTAGGTGGCAAGTGCCAGTGCAACAACAATCAAGTAGCTTGTCACGCGTTGAAAGAGCTGCTGGCGAAGGAAGGGTATGCAGATCGAGAAACCAAACATGAGATATGAGGCTATCTGAAGGCTCTCACCAATAACCCATGCCTCTGTTGACTCCAAGTACGAGAAGAGTGTTAGTAGTGTGGCAAGAGCCAAGAGGACGCTAGCAGTGGACAAATAACCAATGTCTATGAAAGGCTCACCATTCCGGGTTCTTGATGCAAGAGCAGGGAGCCTTAGAAAGGAGATGATGGCTATCACCGAAATCCCGATCGCAAAGAAGCGCTGAGCGACGATCGGGACAAGTGCTATTATCATGTAATAGGTGAGACCATACAGAACAAGAGGTAGCACAGAGATCATGATAACCGAATGGAACCTGTCTTGCGCTTCAGCATAATCCTTCGATTTGGATTTGAAGAGGAATCCACAAACAAGAAGCGCTGAAAATATGGAGAATTCGAGCAGGACATTGAGGAGGCCAGAAGGACCGATGGGTATATTGTCATGGCCCATTAGGAAGTCGCTCACTGCTTGGACTATCTGAAAGGACATAGCGAAGAGAAGCGCGGAAGCAAAGAAGACCTTGGACCGCGAGTATCCTTTGTACAAGGCGATTATCAAGAATGCAGAGGGGATAGCGGCCCAATACACCAGAAGCGAATGAACACTCAACCGAGTTTCGAAGGCAAAAGATACCAGCCCCACACTGTTGAGAGAAAACAGCGCACAAATGGTAGCGAGGGGGACCAGAATGAGCACCTTTGCAGCATCCCTTCGTTGGCCTGTCAGCATGCAATCTCCCAAAGGATTACCACTGCATTTTATGTGAAAAGCGTTTCTTGGATATCTGTGCAATGAAGCACTGAATATCCACAGAGATACTGGTCCTTGTTCTGCTGAGGTCGGGGTAGTGCGCGGTGCTACTCAAACAATCAAAACGTAACTGGTTGCTGGATGGTATAGCCTCCTCTCAATAGATTGATTCATCGACCTGAAAACCCGTCGTAAACCTGGTGCGTTCTACCATCGCAAGATACCATAGCGGCATATGCCAGGAATATGATCTGCCATAAACGAGTTCGTCCAAAATGCTCAAATAAAAGTCCTGCAAATACTTATGGTACCAAGCTTGTGATGGTGAAGTATAAAGAGTGACCGCCTCTGGAAAAGCTGCTGAGCTGTTAATGGAATTTGGACTCACACACTATGAGGCAAGGTTGTATTTAGCCGCCAGTAAGCTGGGGTTGGCGACTGCATCACAGATGGGGAAGACATCCGGAGTAAGAAGAGAAGAAGTATACCGAACACTGCCAAGGCTAGAGAAGGCGGGACTAGTAGAGAGGATTCTAGGTAGACCTGTGAAGTTTAAAGCGCTTCCAGTTGATGACGGAGTTTCAATGCTCATTAAGAGGAAGGAGGAGGATGCGCAGAAAGAACTAGCCGCACTATCAAAGAAGAGAGAGAGTCTCTTGAGAATGCTTGCAGAAGAAACGAATGTCGTTGAGGTAGAAGACAACGACGGTCACTTCACTCTGATTTCGGATAGAGACCTGGTTGCTAAGAGAATGGATGAACTGGTCAATGGAGCATCCAGTTCAATTGAGATTGCAGACTCCACCATAAACATCATCAGATTCCTCTTTCGCTATGAGACCTCTCTGAAAGGGGCCATAAGACGTAGCGTGAACATCAGAATATTGACTGAGTTTCCTGACGATGACGAAGCACTCCAGAGCATGCTGGTAGACAGGCTTCCCAAGTACGGTGTCCACCTGAAATATGTGGACGATATTCCGAGTCAGTATGTTCTCTTTGACAGGAACGAAGTGATGTTAGCTGCTGCCGCAAATGGTTCTGTTTCTGACAGCAAGTCGCTGTGGACAAAGGACTCCAATCTTGTGTCGCTAATTCGAAAGGACTTTCAGGACTTATTCGAGAATTCCGTTGACTGGTTCACTTATGTCTCCAATCCAACTGATAATATTATACGGTCACTGAAACGGCTTAGGCCTAGGGATCACATTGTTCTCTTCTATGACTCAAATGGCCTCAAGCACGAGGTGCTATTCAGTTATATCAAACAGGGATTGCAGAACGGCGAGGCTGGAACATATGTATGTTCTGAGGAAACGCCAGAGCAAATTGCAGTGGCTATGGAGGAGTTTGGAATCAACGTTGACGCGCAGAGAGAGAAAGGTGCACTCAAGATACTCGATTATACGGAGCTGTACATCAAGAATGATGAATTCAATCTTGACAGTGTGCTTGCAGACTGGAAAAAGCAGTACGAACAAGTCATAGAATCGGGATTCTCAGGTCTCCGCGTCACGGGAGAGATGTCTTGTTTCATCAGGCATAATCTAGTGAAGGAACTTCTGGAGTACGAACGAGCACTCCACACGGTACTGGACATTCCAATGACCGCAATATGTGCTTACAGCACATCATCCCTTCAGAATGTCCGAAAACCCGTGAACGTATACTCTGAGTATCAAAGCACACGGCCGGGTTATTTACGCCAGAGATGGAACATCAGCACATCGGCTGGAGTTCCGCAAGTAAAAAAACCGTAAACTAGGCAGGTACATAGATCCACTGGCGCATATCAAGAAGACAAGGAATCCTCTTGATCAACTTCTTCTTCAATAGTCTTCTGAGTGCGTATCGTACTGTTCTGGGAGCAAAGGAAACCTCATCCAAGAGCTGCTTTGGAGTAACTCCGCTTCCACCTTTGGATCTCAATATTGCTAGCACTTTCTTTTGGCTCTTCGTGAGCCTTTGATTCTTGAGCTCCGCCTCGAGCTCAACTTCATTCATCATCGCTTTCACCACTACATTGTAAAGAAGTCACTAGGCTTTTACTTAAGCATGTGTTACTGTGAGGAAGCAGCTACATATGTCACAAAAACCATGTAAATTCGTTCGAATGTTCTTTATGTCAGGTCAATAGTAGCTAAATTGAGTTGAACACACCATGAAAAGCTGGGAAATACCGTGGAATCTGCTGGGTCTAAGGCTTGTGCAGCTCCTTGGCGTTTCATCAGGAGCTTGTGTCCTTGATGTGGGGACTGGCAGCGGATCTACTCTTATTGCATCCCTGCAGTGTGTTGGTCCCACCGGACATGTTGTAAGCCTAGAGCGTGACCAGGAGTGGGTAGCCTATTTTTCCGATGAGTTAAAGAAGCTGAACGTGCTCAATTCAGATGTGCGACTGCTAGATAGAGCGCATATGGATATTCCTGACGACCAGTTTGATTTTGCAGTTTCAGGTTTCTACGGGTGGGACTACTGCTTTGATTTTTCCACAAACAGGTTTCATTCGCCCGACTCAATAATGAAGGAGATCTACAGGACTCTTAAGCCAAAGGGCCGGGTTGGGATTAGTGCTTGGCTCCTCCAGAGCGACATGACTTGGATGGAGGAGGTCCTGGGGCAGATCAGTGATAAAGCAGTGCGAAGCTATTCGAGGGAAAGCAAGGAAGGGTGGCAAATCATAATGGAGAACTCTCAGTTTGACGACTTTGTACTCCTTCCTGAAACATTCAGCAGCGCCTATCCGTCCCGTGAAATCTGGTGGGATGAGATGATGAAGCGCGGTTGGGGGCAACACCTAGATTCCCTATTAAAAGAAGGGAGAGAATCAGTCGACGATATCAAAATGAATGCACTAGAAAAAGTCCGCGAATACTGCACGCCCGAGGGGGTTCCGTTCACTCGAAGGGTTCTGTTTATTCTTGCGACTAAGAAGTGATGTTCTGGGTGACAATGGTATCGATTTCATTCACCTATCTGGGGGACACAGTAAATAAGCGATAGAGCCAGACAAAAGAATTGAAGTGACCCCTCCGATTGAAGGGGTCCCTCGGTTCATTCAGCCTCTCTGCGTCGCCTGTACCAGACAAGACCCACGGGTACAAGCATTAGTGCAACAATTGGGAGTCCGACCATTGCTGCCACAGCAACAATGCTGCCAAAGTTCGCATAACTGAGTAATGGCACTGGTATGCTCGGCGGTGTCGGTGCCGGGTTTGTGCCAGATACCACATAGATTCGTCCAAGCCGATACGATATGATATCGAGCGGAGCAGATGCGCCAACGAAGTGGCCTACTTTCGGTTTCGTGTCTGTATCATTAGACACATAGTGCCAAATCAGGCGTTCTGTCTGTCCACCGATGACATCAATGTACTCATGATTAGACATTACAACCTCAGAATACCCTTCAGAATCCATGTCGGCGAACGTCATGATCCAGTCAACCGTACTTATCAAGAGTGGCGCGCTAAAGCTCCACTCCAGATTGCCGAGATAGTTGATTCCGCTGATTCCATAACGCTCCTGGCTCCATACTATCTCATCTATCCCATCGTTGTCGATGTCTGCAGCTCCAAACTGCTTAATCAATGACAATGAGTTCACGTAGTAGGTCTGCAGCAG
>CAYPUO010000266.1:0-5098 GCA_964413775.1 uncultured archaeon | reverse complement strand
ACCGTATTGCCATTGAAGAAGTGAAGGTTCGCTTCAGCCGCGAGAAACTTGAAGCAACTACTAACGAAGTCAAGGTGGTAGAGAGAGAGATAGAACTGCTACAGCACGACATAGAGCGTCTCCTTCGAAAAAGGGACCTACAAAAGCAAGAGAAAGAACGCGACCTAGAGGTGAAATGGGCAACCATTGATGACCTGACTCTGAAAATAGAGAGTCTGAAGAAGGAAACTGAAGAGAAAGAACTTGGTCTTGGCAGGATTCTTGAAGAAACCTCAGGTTTAGAGGGCGCAATCACCAACGAAGAGTCACGCGCGGCCAACATCGAAAATCAGGCATCTGATCTCCAGAGAGAGATGGGGAGCATGACAGCACGAATAGAAGAAGAGGAAAGAAAGCTGTCAAGGATAGAAGATGAAACCAAGAAGACACATGATGAAGTCCGTGAGCTGGAGAAGCGAATAAAGTCTGACAAGCGGAGAATGGATAAAACACACGAGGACCTTCGACGCATTAGTACTGCAAAGGAACACATGCAAGAGGAGCAAAGGCAAGCAACATTGGAACTCGATACAATGGAAGAAGAAAGAGCGAGAGTCGACGATGAGCTTGCAGCCTTTTCTGACTGGAACACAAAGCGTTCTGAAACCCTTGGCACATACAGAGCACTTCAAGCAGACCTCAAGGGGAAGGACCTCTTATTTAGAAGTCTCCAGGAAAAGCTCCAGAATGACGAAGCTGAACTCCAAGCAATCGAGAACAAGTGGGGAAATACATGGTCAACTCTAGAGAGCACGGATGAAAAGGAACTTGTGAAGAAAAAGAGCCAACTCGAGAGAGAATCTACCAACCTGAATGAGTCTAGATTCAGGTTCGTCAGCCAAGCTGCGCAATTGCAAAAGGAGATTGATGAGATAAAGGTCAGGCTCTCCGAGAGCTCGAAGAGAATACCTGAAAGCGTTCTAAGGCTCAAGGACGCTATTGCTGAACACAAGCTGGAAACCGTTACGGGCCCAGTCATGGAATTCTTGAATACCAGCGATGAGTATGCTCAAGCACTTGAGGCAGTCATCCCTTCGAACCTCGCATTCTCATTCATTGTCGAGGACGAAGCAGAATTTACATTACTTGCAAGATTGAGGAATGACTTGAACGCTAGTTCCCCAATAATCCATGTGAAGAGTGATTCCCCTATGAGTGCAAGACCTAATCTGCCCAACAGAAAAGGTGTGCTTGGATGGATCTGGGACCTGCTCAAGCTTGATGATGAAACTGCTGCAAAAATGCGCATGGCTTTCGGAAACTATGTAGTAGCTTCGAAGTTCTTGGATTCAACAAAGGTATCTGAAAAGGAGGGTCTGAACGCCGTGACACTCGAGGGCCAGTTAATCATGCCCTCAGACTCTAGGAGCATCAGCTACCCACCTCAGGAGCCCAGTGGGATTATAGCCACTGCGCCCCTACGAACAAGACTTGCAGATGCGGAAGCGGAGCTCTCTTATGTGCAGAATCGTGTGACCGAAGTGATGTCGGCCATAGAAAAAGTCACACAAGAACGAGAGAGCGTCATGGATCTGATTAGTCAGTTTACCAGATGGAGCGGAACATGGGAACGTCGAAAGAAACTCAAAGAGATGATTCCTGACCAAGAAGAGAGGATTGTAGGGCTGGATGACGAGATAAAGATAATTCAAGGAAGAATAGCTGAAGGAGAGAGGTCCCTCAAGAAACTTGACATGACACAGCCACCTGAAAGGAGTAGACTGGTCGCTGAGCAGTCTGCAATTCGCATGAAGCACCGAAAGATGAGGAGCCGGCTTTCAGACATCGAGGGAAGGCTGCAGGTAACAGAAAGGGATGAGGCAACCAAGAGAGGGGAATTGCGGGGACTTGAAGACAGCACGAAGATGCTAACCGAAAGACTTGAAGAACTACGCAAGGACATTAGATCATCGAAGACCGAGGGAGCGGAGATTGTCAAGGCAATTGAGGACCTCACAGATGGACTTGAGGTGACAAGAGCGTCTTACGACGAACTTCTTGCTCAGCAAACGGAGCTACGTAGAGTCACAAAAGAGATGGGCGCCAGACTGCTTGAACTCAATCTTCAGATTAAGACCAGCAGAATTCAGGTCCTGCAATCAAAGAGGCAGCTGGATGCCTATCAACAGCAGAAAGAAACCACCGAAGAGGAATTGAAGCTTATCCAACGCCCTGAAGAGATACGTCCTATCGATATTGTTCGCGACGAACTCCTAAGGGTAAGGCATCTGCTGGATGAATACCGCGATGTATCTGAAACAATTGCTCACACTGAGAACCAACTGAAGGACCGACTTACAGAGCTCACGACAAGAGTAGTTGAGATCAGAGAGGAACTAGCCGAAGCTGAGGAAACGGTCAAAGACATCAAAACTCAGTACCACGAAGGCATGAATGATATTCTGAGCAAGGTCGAGAACGAAGTGAATAGCATACTGGGAACTGTGAGATTTGCAGGTGAAACGAAGTTTGTTCTCAACACGACAACTAAGGACTATGGAGTTGAATTCAAGACTCGGATAAAGGGAGAGGAGTTCGGGACACTCAGTGCAGGCTCAGGTGGTGAGAGATCCCTCATCGCAATCGGACTTATCCTTGCGCTAGAGAGGTTCAATCCTGCGCCAGTATATGCAATGGACGAAATCGATACGTTCCTGGATGCAACAAATACTGAAATGGTCAGCAGGCTCTTGCATGACTCTTCGAGGAGAAGTCAGTTCCTGCTTTTCACTCCTGCAAAGAGCACTCATCTGCTTAGAAACGCTGACAAGAGGATTGGAGTTGTGTCACCAGGAGGCACAGAACCTTCAGTAATCATCGAAAGCCCTCAGTTCGATGAACAATGGGGTGATAGAAGTGACGAATTCGGAGAAGCTCCTCTCTAAGGTCCAGAAGCTGGTCGACTCGGTTGAGGAGGGGAATCTGAACCCTCTTGAAGTGCGTCTCTCGGAGGCATATCAAGATCTCAGACAACTATCTGCAGAAGTAGACTCCCGACTGGACATCGATGAGATGCTCAACGAGATACTAGGGTCGAAGATATTCAAAGTACAAGAACTTGCACGAATCCTCGCAGCTCCCGAGCTCTATGTAAGTAAGCTGAAGGAAATTACGCCAAGAAGACTCGGCCAACTCATCGTCTATAAGCAGCCAGTGAAAATGACGCATCTAGGTCACGATGGATTAAACAATGCGCTGGACAGAATCGTTCAACATTTGGAAGCTCTATCCAGAGAATATCCCCCTGAGAATGTTCCCGAAATGACAGGTGTACCAGATGACTACAGGTTCACATCTGAGGACTCAGTGTTTCTTGCAGATCTTGAAAAGTATGCCAAGAAGATACCTCGCAAGAGAAAGATATCTATTGATAAGCTACTTGACTGCGATGACTTTGACCTCTTTCTGAAGCAGTTTCTATACGTAGTTGTACTCATCTCAAGAGGAGAACTGGAATACTATCAAGAAACGCGGGAAGTCATGAGGAGGTAAGAATCTCAGGTGGGGAGGTGACCAGGGCTCACTGGCCACACATCCCCGTAGGCCATTCCTATTTTGAGGAACAACCTCCGAGACCTAGTCCCAATCGGTTCTAGCAACACTTTGTTTTCCTAGGACGAAGTACTCAGCATAACGGAAAGTCGTTCGTTCAGGTGGACTCTCTTTTGATAGGCGACTGCGAAGATTGATACCACCAGAAATCCAAGTCCCGATACGAAGATCGGGATTACCGTGGAGTCAATTGCCACAGCCCACACGCCTCCCAAACCCATTCCAATCACTTGGAATGTTGTGAATGCAACACTCAGCAGAGCGAAGACTCTTCCGCGCATGTCGTCTGCGACTAGCTCCTGCATTAGTACACTCAGGGGTATATCAAGTAGCACATCAACTGAAGCTATTGCTATCCATGACATTAGCACGGTCGTAAACCCACTTGCAAGGGAGAACGCCAAGACCGATACGCCTGCTATAATCCCTCCTAAAGAGATCAGATTCAGAGGCGTCTTCATCTCAGACTTCTTCCCGAGATAAAGGGCTGTGACAATGCCACCTCCAGAGCCAAGACCCATAATGAGACCAATCTGGGCGGCAGTTAGTCCAAGAAATCCGTCAAGATAGGGAAGGAGGAGAGCATTGAGTACACCCGAGGAGATAGCCAATAGAATAGCAAAGACAAAGATGAAACTCAACACTGCGTTCTGGACTACAATCGATGCGCCATCTCTTATCTGCCTCAGCATTGGTTCTTTCACTGTATCATCTCTGACTGGTTTCAGTGAGGTTGCAATTCCGCTGAGCGATATTGCCGAGATGATGAATGTCACCGAGTTGATAGCAAAGGCAGGAAGATAGTCGGGGGCTAGCACTGCGATGAGTATGCCTCCAACGGGTGGGATAACCAACTGAATGATCTGGTACGTCATCTGTGACAATGAGTTTGCTGTCACAAGCTCGTCACCCTCAACCAGGTTTGGAAGAGCAGCGTTCCGAGCAGGATAGAACCAAGCATCAGCAGAGGCATAGAGGAATGTCAGGAGATAGACCCAGTATATTGTCGGTATGTTCTGTGGGAAGTAGATAGAGAGAGGAATGAGGAGAATCAACACTGTTCGAGTGACATCTGACGCCACCATGACGATCCTACGGTCGAGTCTGTCAACATATACTCCGATGAACCCAGAGAATAGGACAACAGGAATTACGCGTACCATGGCTAGGATAGCCATTGAGAGCGGAGACTGAGTCAAGTAGTAGGCAAAGAACAGTAATGCAAGGGAGCTAATCCCAGTGCCCACATTTGATACCACCTGTCCAATCCATAGACGGAGGAAATCAGGTCGATGCAAGACCGTTGAGAAACCCGGCTTGCTGCTGGGTCCCTCTGTGGACATTATGGTCACGGGTCTATCTCCTGAAGTATGCGTAAGCTACAGCATGTGTGGAGATCCTAGGTCGCGAGGAGCAGTCGTGTGAAGCGTGCTTTGAGATAGCCATAGTGATTACCTCACAACAGTTACGTAGGCATAGCCTATTGCGCGGGTCGAGATGACATGGA
>CAYPUO010000265.1:0-5107 GCA_964413775.1 uncultured archaeon | reverse complement strand
CCTATGATGCTCCTGTACTCTATTCTCATCCCAGCCAATTTCGTATAGAACTATCACAAATAGAGGAGTGCAAACCGTAACTAATGCGATCCAAATTGTCGGATTCGAAGAGAGAAATGATGCAATGCAAGAAAGGGCAGATAGTGGAAAAATCGTATATATCAAGTTCTCAGACTTTTCTGTTGGAGCCAAGGCTGAAATGCTCATCATGGGTCACCAAGATTATGGACCGAAGTAATATCTGAGGAATTACTCTACCACACGCTATGCCAAGTGTCATACGAGATAAGCTTTTCTTCTGTAATCGAGGTACTTGCCGGGCTAAAGAAACTTCATGGGTAATTGGGAAGGAGTCCCAATTCCTACGTCCTATAATTTCTATTTCATTTCGTTTTCGAATTGTTGAGCAAGATTTTATTCTTCAGCACCAATTTCCATACTCCCCTCTGCTAATCGATTGATTGTCATCCAGATTCTTCATCATATTCATATGATACACATCTTGAAGCTTCTCTTTATCACCCATAAAGCGCAGGGGATGGTTTTTGATAAGATCCACACTTATCCGATGACGACCTCTATGAACTCCAGCGGCTGTTCAAGAAGAAACTGCCTGAGCAGAGCGTCATTCTGAAATTCCTTGACGAAAAGGGTGTATAATCCCCTTTCTAACCAAATTAGCGCTATCCTACTTCAATGGGACGTAAGCGGAGCTCTTAGTTGCGCCTATCCCCGGATTTCCATGGCTTACCTTACGGCAGGTCGGAGCCATTTCCCCAAGCACATGTCCAATCATCTGTGGTAGGATCTTAATCCTCTGGAAGTCCTTGCCATTGTGGACTGCAATTGTGAGGTCGACCATTTCTGGGAGGATGACCATGTCTCTGCAGTGTGTCCTGACGACGACCTCCTTACCTCTTCTCTGAGACTTACGAGCCGCCCTGAGCTTCATCAGGAGCTTCTTCTGTCTTGGAGGGAGTCCTCTCTTCAATGTTCTTCTCCTGCGTGATGGGAGCAGTTCGATGAGCGAGTCCATGTTCAACTTGACTAGCTCTGAGAGTGGAACTCCTCGGTACATTGGTTCGCCTTTCTGTGACATGTTGTAATCACCTGACATGGTCTGGACGGAACAGATAGGCCGCCCAAAACTGCGTTCAGTCGGGGTAGTCTTGTTTTAAAGTTATTCTTCTAACCTTCTAGAACATCCTCGGTTTTCGGATTGGCTTCTCTATTGGC
This sequence comes from uncultured archaeon, assembly GCA_964413775.1. Classification (GTDB taxonomy): domain Archaea; phylum Asgardarchaeota; class Thorarchaeia; order Thorarchaeales; family Thorarchaeaceae; genus MP5-2226. The sequence continues at coordinate 3,871 of CAYPUO010000265.1, read as the reverse complement.
TTACCATCTTCATCAAGCAAGCCCGCCTTGTCCATCGCATCCTTTACCCAGGTCATACTGCTGGCAAGGCCAGGGTCTCTGATGAGCGCCAGTCTAGCTAGGTCGACCGCCTCTTCATAGTTCTCAAGTTCATAGTTGATTTCTGCCTTGTGCAAAATAGCCAGTGGGAAGCGGTCCTTTATCTCCAGGACTTCGTCAAAGACACGGAGGGCTTCCTGTTTCCTACCAATATCTCTAAGGCATACTCCCTTATTGAAGAGAGGCACGATGTCTTTCGGGTTGGACTGCACCGCTCTGTCAAAGTAACCCATTGCTTCATCGATAGTTAGAGAGTCACTCTTGTCATCTCCAAGCGACTGGATGAGTGCTACTCCAAGAGCAGTTAGGGAATTTGTATCATCTGGGTGGACTTCGACAATGACACGAAGCTTCTGAGTTGCTTCATCAGTTTCTCCCTTCGAGAGCAGCCTTGCGGCCTCTTGATATTCCTTGTCCTTCTTTCGACCAAATATTGGCATAGCCGTCACCTGAGTTGGACATAAGGCAACTCTTAAGTCCTGACCTATTAGCACACCTCAAGGATGTGACTATATGGGCAAATTATTCGGGACGAATGGTGTCCGAGGTGTTATTAACCAGGATTTTACAACAGAGATGGTCCTCGACATATCCCGAGCAGCGGGTACTGTCCTTGGCCCTGGAAGATTCGCAATATCGACCGATGCAAGGATGGGTGGCGAGATGTTCAAAGAGATAGCAATCGCAGGGCTGCTCTCCACAGGCTGTGACGTTGTCGATATTGGACCGAGTCCAACGCCATGCTTACAATTCAATACGCCTCTCCTGAATTGTATTGGAGCAGTGATGATTACTGCCTCTCACAACCCGCCTAAGTTCAATGGAATCAAAATCATAGGCTCTGATGGAATAGAGGTTACAAGAGAGACAGAGGGCTCCATGGAAGATGTCTATTTTTCCAAGTCATTCAGGTTAGCATCATGGGATGACATAGCTTCACTCTCACATGATGACCGCGCAATTAGAAGATACATGGATTCCATCAAGACCCAGGTGAACGCAGATGCGATAAAGCAGAGACGACTCACGGTCATCGTCGACGGAGCTAACAGTGTTGGATCGCTGGTGACTCCAATTCTATTACGCGAACTTGGCTGCAAAGTCATTTCAATCAATGCACAGCTGGATGGCACGTTTCCAGGCAGGAATCCTGAACCCATTCCCGAAAACCTCACCGACCTGTCAAAGGCGGTCGTGTCAATGGGCGCTGACTTGGGTATCGCCCACGATGGTGATGCTGACAGAGCAACATTTGTAGATGAAACCGGTGCGACTCTCTGGGGTGACCAATCATTTGCAATCGTAGCGCGCTCTGTGCTAGCTAAGAAACGTGGGTCAACTCTTGTCACTCCGGTGAGCAGCGGCAGGCTAATTGAAGACATTGCCAGAGAAGCAGGTGCGAATATTGACTGGACGAAAGTAGGGAGCGTGGTCGTGAGCCACAGGATTAAGGAGATTCACGCTGAGCTAGGAGGCGAAGAGAACGGTGGTGTCTTCTATCCCGACCATATTGCTGTGAGGGATGGTGCAATGACAGCTGCGCAAGTCATCGAGATCATGGTCTCTCAGAAAGCGTCGCTTTCTAACCTCACTAAGAGCCTTCCTCAATATCGCAATACAAAGATTAAGGTACCAGTGCCCCCAGCGAAGAAAGATGCAATACTGGGGCCCCTGCTTGACCTTACTAAGGATGAGGACCGTATAACTCTCGATGGCGTGAAGCTCCAACTGGACGAAGGCTGGATTCTTATGAGGCCTTCAGGGACCGAGCCACTCTGGAGATGCTTTGCTGAGGCAAGAACACAAGAAACAGCAGATGAGCTTTGCCAAAGAGGTGTTGTTCTCATCAAGAGTGCAATTCAGAAGACCTAGTTTGTGCTACAGTCTGCTAAACTTCAAATAAAATGAGTAAAGAGAAGAGACGACGAGAGGGCCCATAGAGGCCCTCTCTGCATCATCATGTAGAGCTTGATGGGTGTCCCTATTCCTTTTCTTCTTTTTCTTCCTTCTTGGCTTCTGGCTCGATCTTTTCTTCGTCAAAGTCGAAGTCTTCGAGTGGTTCCGGAGCTGGGGTCGTGAGCATCGTCCAGCCAATCCACATGGCGATTACCATAATCAAGACTGCAGCAAGCCAGATTGGTAAGATAATCAGAATCATGGGGTCCGGAGCAAGCAACCACCACCATTCCGGCGCGACCAAGTTTTTAAGACCTGGAAAGATGTAAAGCAGCAACAAGCCCCACGTGTAATAGATAAGCACTATAAGCGCGATGATGAATATAAGCGCACCAATTATTTTTTCCTTGCCCATTTACAAAACCTCTCTCTGATTGTGATATTTTATGTTAACCACAATTGGTTTGTAACTATAACAGGTAACCACGAGGGCTCAAATAAAAGGATTGTGTAACCTGTCAAATGGGACCATACCTAGGATTGCATGAGCTTATTGCACACAGTGTTGTAGCAGTATTTTGGCACGAGGATTACGCCTCCTTGTCACTACCCTGATGACGAATGATGAGTCGCCTCAAGCGTATATGAGGATATCATGAAAGAGTGACGAAGTGGGCGGGAGATGCACCGCCCCAGCTCATGGTGTCAGGGAAACGATGCATGCGTATTGCTTATAATGGTGATATATGTGCACCTCTGAAAGACAATCTAGCCAATCTTGGTGATAGACACTTGAAAATCATAGTACCAGTGAAACAAGTCCCGGAGGTTGCTGAGGTAAAAGTCAACCCCGAGACCGGCACTCTGATTCGGGATGGCGTCCCGAGCATCCTGAATCCATTTGATGAGCTAGCCGTTGAAGAAGCAATTAGAATTAAAGAGTCGCAGGGTGGTGCTGACAGCGAAGTCATAGTGCTCACGATGGGGCCCCCTCAGGCAGTTGATGTGCTGTACAAGGCGATGGCAATGGGGGCGGACAAAGCAGTACATTTGACTGACCGCGCTTTTGCCGGCGCTGATACTTGGGTGACTGCGCTTACTCTTGCTGAACAAATACGGAAGATGGAGTATGACCTTGTCATCTGCGGAAAGCAGGCAATTGATGGTGATACTGCACAGGTCGGACCGGAGATTGCTGAGATTCTTCGAATTCCCCAGATCTGCTACGTCCGACACCTTGAGATAACCGAGGATGGCAAGAGTGTCATTGCTTACAGAGAGACCGATGAAGGATATAACATTGTCAAGGCAAGGATGCCTGTTCTCATCACTGCAGCAAAGGGTCTCAATGAGCCCCGCCTTCCCAATATCATGGGCATCATGAAGGCGAAGAAGAAGCCCCTTGAGCAGGTTGATGCCGCCACGCTTGGTGTGTCAGTGGACAAGCTGGGACTGAAGGGCTCGCCAACCACTGTCAGGAAGGTGTTCCCACCTCAGCGGAGGTCTGGCGGCGTCAAAATCGACGGCTCGAACCCAAAGGAAGCAGCAAAGCAGCTTGTTGAATTCCTAGCAAAGAAGGGGGTCATCTAGATGGGTCTGATATATGATAGGGATACGTGCACAGGGTGCATGCTGTGCCCAAAGGTATGTAATTTTGGTGCAATTGAGAAGGATGGCGACAAAGTCAAGTTCGACTTCGACAAATGCGTCCTCTGTGGTTCATGCGAGGGAGTCTGTCCTGTTAACGCCATTCACATTGAACGTCAGACCGTCGACAAGGAAGCAATAGCTCAGTACAAAGATGTCTGGGTTGTTGCAGAGACCCATGGTGAGAAGCTGAGGAGTGTATCGTTTGAGCTCGTCACGAAGGCACGAGAGCTCGCTGACAAGCTGGGTG
>CAYPUO010000264.1:0-5118 GCA_964413775.1 uncultured archaeon | reverse complement strand
TCCCAAAGTACCGTTGCTGTCGATAAAGAAGGATGTTAGGTTAAAGTGTTTTTCAGCAACTTCAGGTAGCGCCCAGACGTACCTGTCCGATTCGGGAAAGAACCTGTAGTTCTCCTTGGTGAAGCCTTCGACAAGATCCTCGGGAGGGCTTGAGGTTCTGACTATCCTTCCATCAGGAAGGACCACTTCGAGATCAACAACCTGTTCTTCTATACCCCCATACTTGGTGCTTCCGATACCACTTCCCCCAGCTGCAACCCATCCTCCAACCGTACTTGCGGGTGCACTAGACGGGTACGCTCTGACGGTGAGATCTTCATCCTCCAGCTGTTCTAGGAGTCTTCCCCAGATGATTCCAGCTCCTACTTCAACGGTCATGTTGGTTCTGTCAATCGCATATATCTCATTCATGCGAGTCATCTCGACCGTGACACCGCCTTTCGTAGGCAATGCCCCACCATAGCCGCTTGTTCCATGGCCTCTGGGCACAACCGGTATCTTATGTTCTAAGCAGTACTTGAGCAAGTTGGAAACAACTACAGATGTCGAAGGCTGAGCAACAGCATCCGCCTTGGTCTTCAGTATATCATTGACAAGTCCTGGGAGTGCACCCACATCATGCGAATATAGCTTCCTCATATATTCCTCTGCAGAGAAGAAATCCTCTCCTACGATATCTGCAAGCTCTCTAAGTTCCTTTTCTCTTAGCATGCTTATCACCTACTCAATACCTAGAGCCTCGACAACAATCTGAGATAGATCCTTGAATACGATCTCTGATTTTCTGTCTTCAATACCGTCTGCGAATGACATGGTGCAAGATGGACACTCGCTTGCCAATATCTCGGCCCCTGTCTTCTCAGCTGCTTCTACTCTTCTACCTGAGATTCGTACAGACATGAGAGGATTTGTACCCTTCAGCAGTCCTCCGCCTCCACAGCAGTCGGCCTTGTTCCGCTTGTGCTTCATCTCTCGGAGCTCTAGGCCTGGAATTGCATTGAGGACATACCGTGAGTCATCGTAGATTCCTTGGTGCCGCCCGAGTTCGCATGGGTCATGCCATGTTACAACATGCTTGTATTCAGAAGTAAACTTGAGCTTCCCTTCACGAATCATTCTGGCAACAAACGTGGAGAAGGGCAAGAACTCGAATCCTTCAATCGCTTCCTCGCCAAGCATCCGGGGGTACTCTTCGCTGAATGCACGGTGGCACCCAGGGCAGTTAAAGACTACTGTCTTCACTCCCAGTTTCTTGAGCTGTTCTAGGTGATGCCTTGCTAATTCCTTTCCTTTCTCCCACTCGCCGCCAACAAAGTAAGGATTCCCACAGCAATATTCTTCTTCGCCCAAGATTGTGAAGTTGAGACCCAGATGGTTGAAGAGCTTTACAGTATTCTCGCCGATGAATGCCAACGTCCCCTTGAAGGAGATGTTGCAGCCAGCGAAATAGGCTACATCAGCAGGTTGGTCGACTTTGTCTTCAACCATGTCATCGACCATATCAGTCCAGAGCGTCCGATCCTCCTGGTCGAGGTCCATTATATTCTTACTACTCTGAATAGAGTTGTCAATGAATTTGACAATCTGTGGCCATTGGCCCCCTTCGTTAACCTCCTGTCTGACCTTCTGCCAGAAGTGCAACAGCGGTATATTGGTCTGACAAATCTCTTGGCATGCACCGCATAGGGTGCATTTGAAGATGCGTTCTGCAAAGTCCGGAGGGATTGGCTGATTCTTTAATATGAGTTCCCTTAGTTGGAAGAGCTTCCCCCTCGGAGATTGCGAGTCCCAGAGAGTGTCGTTGTATGCTGGACACACAAACGTGCAGAACCCGCAGCGTGCACAGATTAGCGGTTCAACATCTAGAGCCGCTTGCCGGAGGTTTTCAAATGTCTTGGTTCCCATTGTAATCTTCCTCTTATGGCCAAGGCAGGCCTAGCCAGTCAAGCAACGGGCTCAGGATTGAGTGACCGTATTCAGCGATGCCTCCCATTGCTGCTATGAGGATTATCAGTAGACCACCAACAACCACAAGGATGCCATATATCAGGAAACTCGATGTTCCATCCCAGACCCGGTCTCCCAGCTTTGCTCTAATAATGAAAATGGCAACATAGATTTGCAGTGCAATACCGGACCAGAGTATCTTGAAGCGCATTAATGGGTCATTTAGCAGCGCAACTAGCGGCCAGTCCATGAACCCTGTTATAATGGCCACAACCATCCCAATGATACCAATGACGGTTCCCCAGAAAATAAATACGTCGAACTCGTGAAAGATTCTTGACATCCGGGTCCCTGGAGTACGTATAGCGTCTCTAAAGACAAGTCTGAGGATGATGTTAATCAGCGCCAAGACAGCACATGCTGCTAGGATTCCTGTATGAAAGTGGACGAAAACTGGATGTAATGCCATTTCTTACTGCCTCCCCGATCTCTTACATATGACAGCACCAAGCACAACAAGCACAACAGCCGCAATGGCATTGAAGGAGATTAGGTCATATGTCCATTGCTCGATGACATTTGTTGGCCCAGTCGAAGTGGTCGGAGTTGTGGTTGTACTTGTTGTCGGCAGTGTGGTTGCAGTGTTCTGCGCTACATCAACTGCCACATCAAGGCTCTTAGAGAGCAGTCCAGGGCCGGTGGCAGTCCATACACGAATGGTGTAGCTTCCGGCGGCGACAGGTGTTACCGTGACATGGGTTGTTATCTCACCGGTCGCAGAATTAGTGTCGCCGGTCTGTCCATCTTCAACGAGTATCGTATCGGATGTGTTGAATGTGAACTGGTTGTTGTTAGCCCAAGTACTAACGATCTTCATAGCCTCAGCACCATTCCCTGCAGTGAGCACTAGAGTAAACGGAATGGCAACCATGGCACTAACTGTGCCGGTCGCATTCGATGTTAGAGTAAGGACACTTGTATTTGTATGACAAACGTCACACTGTTGGGTTTCTGATGGATGTGCAAGCGCATATGTCCCGCCAGCAACAAATACTGTTAGTAGACAAGTTACAATAAGCAATGTCTTGACGAGCTTCTTTTTCAATTCGGGAACTCCTCTACGTTAATTTTGGTGACTGTCTCTCAAATTGAGAGCATAATCTCAGGTTTTGTTTTCAGCTTGGAACTTACCATGCCTATTTTAGTGTGTTGGTACAGAATTGCCAAATTTGCTATAGATGCACAAAACGGCGAAACATCTTGAGTGCGGGGATCCCATACTTTAGAGCTCTCTGCAAAGAGAGATAGTGAATAAAGAGTAAGCCGAGTAGTCCCCCTATTACGGCAACTAGCAACGATACCGGTATGAGCAGTATCGTCGATATTGGTGTCCAAAGCATACTTGTTAGCCATGTAAGTCCAGGGATGAAAGAAGCAATGCTCTGGGTAATAAGGGCTATGATATACCCCATTGCAAAACCGAATACGAGCGACTTGCGCTTTGCCACGATTCTCCCACCAAAGACCTTCATCGGATTCATGAGGTCCTTTGGGTCTAGTTCTTCTTTTATTCTCCTCAAAGTCTTCTCCTTGGCCTCTCCGTAGAACTGTCGTGCATAGGGTACATTCCATAGCGCAACAGCATACGGCTTCCCTCCGTGTTCTGTTGTTCTTGCGGCGATATCAAACGATCTGTACCATCCGATAGTATACTGGAGTCTTTCCCGCTCATCATCAAGAATCCATGCAAGAAAGGATGTCATTCCGTCAGTTCCTATTGTGCCTTCGACAGCAATAGAGTCGCGGCCAATCGAACGTACAATATCCTTGTAGAGACCGGGCATCTTTTCCAAGTTGACCAAAACTTCTGCAGGGACAAGACTGGGACCAAGAGCCTTAATGCGAAGTGGATAGAACCGTTCTTCCCAATGATACTCTGCACGCTTGTCACCAGTAAGCCAACCATTGTTGTCTTTAACTATGCTTTCAATCTTCTCAACACTCTCATCAATCTGGTAATAGGTGTCAAGGAGCGCACAAGTCAGGATGAATTTCCCATACTCATCGATTGAGCGTCTTAGAGAGAACCGTTTTGTAGTGTACGTTTCAGTGAGAAACCTGAGGTGATATGGGGAGGCTTCTCTCTGAATCCCAATCGCGGCTCTTGCTAAGTCATCAATATTATCAAAAACGCAAGCTAGTGTCCTTAGCATTAGTTTCGGTATGATCTTGAGCGTCACCTTTGTAACCACTCCGAATGTCCCGTAGGTGCCCAAAAATAGCTCAAGAGGATTGATGTTTTCGGAAGTCCCCAGCTGCTCAAGCAGACTATTTAGAAACGTTGTTCCTGCCTCTGCCTCTTTCTGTTCGTTGTCTTCTCCTCTCAGCACAACATTCCCACATCGAACGAGCATGCCATTCGGCAAGACAGCTTCTACTCCCTCAACCTGTGTCCTGATGTCTCCGTAGTGCGCTGAACCGATTCCGAAGCCTCCACTTGCAATGAAGCCTCCGATGGTTGCAGACGAAGCGCTTGAGGGGTAGACTGGGAGGGTTAGACCCACCTGTTCAAGGATACGAAGAAGTTCTTGCCATGTCATTCCTGAATCGACTGTAACAACAAGGCTATACTCATCTAGATGATGAAAATCAGTCATATGCAACAGGCTTAGGCATATCCCTCCTCGAGCAGGGAGGACACCACCCCATCCCGAGGTAGCACTCCCTCTGGGAACTACTGGTATGTTATTGATGTGTGCATACTTGACCAATGCCATCAGGGACTTCACTGTCTGAGGTTGGACGACAATGTCGAACTGGTCATCGATTATCTGGTATGCAAGACCGGGAAGACTGGAGATGTCTCTTGAGTAGAGCGTTCGTGTTTCATCGTGGACTGAAACGTTGTCAGCACCCACGATGTCTTCGATATCCTGCACGCTGAGCTTCACCTGCTCGCATCCTCCTTTCCATAGTCAAGGCAGTCTGCGACCAGCTCTGTGATATCTTGGACTGTAATCGGGTATTGTAGCGTATGAGTAGCCAGTTCCAACGCTTGGAGACATCTCGGACATTCAGTAATCAATCTCGATGCTGGCGTGACTGATGCTTCTCTGAGGCGCATATCAGCAATCTGTGATGATAGTAACGGGTCGGTAACATTTAGTAGAC
>CAYPUO010000263.1:0-5131 GCA_964413775.1 uncultured archaeon | reverse complement strand
GAGGAGGTGTCCCAGAAGTGGTGGTACAGTGTCCTACCTCTCCTGTGACTTTACAAGTCGAGTCCAAGAGCATAATCCTTTTGTTCACTCCTTTTCGCCTTCTTCTTAGCCATAGACCATGGTTTCGGCATCAGCCTCTCCTCGGTACTTGGACAATGAGGTATCACAATGGACACACTCAGTCACAATGGCGTGCTCGTGCTAGAACCCCCCGAGTTGCGACCCTTTACAATAACTGTTAGGGGGAGCTTTAGAGAGCTGACTCCACTACAGAGTGAGATGGCAGTTGCGTGGGTCAGAAAACTTGGGACCCCTTATGCTGAAGACCCGGTATTCAAAGAGAACTTCATGGCTGACTTCAGCAAGGCCATCGATATCACTCCTGTCCTTGAAGAGCCCGAAATCGACTTCACTCCAGTCATTAGGTACGTCGAGGCTGAGCGCGCTCGCAAAGAGGCAATGACCAAAGAGGAGAAGAAAGAGGCGCGTGAACAGAGAAAGGCAAGCCGGGAGCAACTAAAGGAGAAGTATGGATTTGCTATAGCTGATGGCGAACGAATGGAGCTTGGTCAGTACCAGACAGAGCCATCTGGCATTTTCATGGGCCGAGGAAAGCATCCACTTCGTGGCAGATGGAAACAGGGGGCAACATACAAAGATATCACACTCAACCTGAGTCCAGATGCCAGAGTGCCATCTGGTGATTGGGGCAATGTAATCTGGGCTCCTGACTGCATGTGGATTGCAAAGTGGACAGATGAACTCACGGGAAAGACGAAGTACCTCTGGTTTCACGACAGTACTCCGATCAAGCAGGAGCGGGAAGCCAAGAAGTTCAACAAGGCCCTGAAGGTCGAGCAACGGCTGGATGCAATCCGTGCTCACATCATGGAAGGCATTAAGTCAGATGAAGCAAAGACGCGCGCTGTTGCAGCCGCCTGCTATCTCATTGACTCGCTAAGTCTGAGAGTAGGTGATGAGAAAGACCCCGAAGAAGCAGACACAGTAGGTGCAACGACACTACGTGTAGAGCATCTTGAGATGAGAAACGGATCCATAGTGTTTGACTTCCTCGGCAAGGACAGTGTCCCTTGGCACAAGGAACTGGTGATGGAGCCCGATGTATACAAGGTATTTGAGGAGCTGTACCAAAAGGCATCGGACCGAGTAGACTCATTTAATCAACGCAAAACCAAGAGAACGCGGGCCGACCCGAAGAAGATAGCACAGATCTTTCCATCCATCAACAGCACCCATGTCAATCGGTTCTTCAGCGAAGCTGTGCCTGGCCTGACGGCGAAGATGTTTAGGACGCACCATGCATCTGTTGTCATGCGTGAAGAGCTAAAGAAGAGCAAGGCTCGGAAAGTGGATCCAGAGTTCATTAAGAAGGAGGCTGTGAAACGGGCAAACCTTGAAGTTGCCAGAGTCATGAACCATACGAAACAGGCACCAAAGGGCTGGCCAAAGAGTGAAGATCGTTACAAGGAGCGAATCAAGCGTGCCGGAAAAGCCATTGATAAGAAAAGGGATGCAGTGCTGGCCAAGCGGGGAAGGCTGAGAGTCCTCAGGAAGAGGGAAAAGAAGAGACAGAGAGACCTACACGAAGTCGTCCAGAAGAAAAAGTCACTTGTTGAGAAGTACTGGCAGTCCGTTCTCTCTTGGCGAGAGAAGCGGAACAGAGCAAAAACAGCATGGGACAAAGCTCGGGCCAAAAAAAGTAGGATTAGGGGCAGCAGGCGTAAGGGCAAGACGACTAAGAAGGAACGCCTTGAAGATGCCCAAGAAAGCATAACAAGAACTCGCGAACGACTCGACAAGGCCGAAAAGGGACTTCAGAGTGCGAGAACAAGATACGAGAAAAGCAAGGCATCACTTGAGAAGAAGCAGCAGAGTGTTTCTTCGTTCAAAGAGAAGTCTGCTGAGCGAATCACGCGAGCTGAGCGGGCAGTTGGCGTAGCTGAAGAGAGGGTGAAAAGAGCCGAAATCGCAAAGAGAAAGATAGAGAGTGACTATGCGCTGGCGAAGGCAACTAGAACTTGGAACTTGGGTACATCTCTGAAGTCATACATACATCCGAAGGTAGTCTATAACTGGTGCCAGAAGGTCGACTATAATTGGAGGAAAGTCTACACGTCTGCTCTCCAGAGGAAATTCGCGTGGATTGACCCTGATACAGCTAGTGTTTAGTCTAATGTCCTAACAGCTCAGTCTTTATCCGGTCCTCTATCTCGTTTCTTATCTTACGAAAACCAACGAGTATTTCATCGTGAGTGCCCTGAAGTGTAGCAGGATCAACTATTGACCAGTGTAACATCCTTCGCGCATTCGGGAAGAATGGACATGTCTGCCTTGCCCTATCGCATACCGTAATGACAAGGTCGAAGGCATCTTCTGTAAACAGGTTGACACTCTTCGGATAGAGCCCTTCTATGGATGCTCCGCGTTCCGTCAATACTTGAAGAGCAAAGGGATTGACTTCAGGAGCGACCTTTGTCCCCGCGCTGAACACCTCGAAGTCTTTTCCTCCAAGGAGCTTCAGCAATGCTTCACCAATCTGACTACGAGCCGAGTTTCCCGTACACAAAAACAACACTCGTTTCATGCGATGAACAGAGCTATCTGTCATTTCAAATGTATGCATACGAAACATAGTCTGGTGTCGGTATCCATAAGGAATGCCTTTTGAGCACAAGCCGCTCTTAGTGCACGAGCACCTTGACAAATACATGGAAATACACGGGCCCAATTTTTGATGCGCATACTCATATTTGGAAGCCTGAGGGCGTCCCGAAACTTGTCGAGATTGAAGAGGAGTTTGGGATAGATGCTCAGGTTGGCATCGTCCACGATCCTGGATTCGAGGAAGTTGGGGAGAAGTATCCTGGGCGATTTGTGTTCGCCAAGTATCTCTCGATGCAGGATATTGCTGCATTCAACACGCGAGCAGTCCTCGATGATATCTCCAAGATAAGAGATGAAGGTTATTCTCTAGCGAAGATGTGGTTTGGTCCCCGCTGGAAGGACTATGTTAAGGACGTTCCCCCTGATTTTCGCATAGACGATGCAAGGCTCGAACCAGTATTCTCTGCACTTGAGGACAATAGACTACCGCTTCTGTTGCACGTGGCCGACCCTGATACTTACTTCATGAACCAATACAAAGACTCAGAGAAGTATGGGACTAAAGAGGAGCATTTGGAACAGCTTGAGAATCTACTGAGTCAGCATCCACGGTTGAAATTCCAGCTTGCACACATGGCTTCACAGCCAGAGCCTAACAGGCTGTCAAGGCTTGCTGAATGGCTAGACCGATTTCAGAATATAGTCCTAGATACTGCATCATCTCGCTGGATGGCACGTGAACTGAGCAAGGACCCTGATGCATCAAGGGTATTCATACTGAAGTATTCCACTCGCATTCTTTTTGGGACTGACATCTCCACCAACGGAGGAAGTCAGGACTATTATTCTGGGCGGTATGAGGCGCAGCGAATCCTTTGGGAGTCCTCAGACAGACACACTCCGCTTCCAATACCGGACCCAGATACAAAAGACTCAGGAGGCACTTTCATCAATGGACTAGATCTCCCTGAGTCTGCTTTGAAGAAGCTGTACTGGGAAAACGCGCATGCCTTCTATGGTCTTCACTCATAGTCCTACTATGAGGTCCACTCAATCGGTGCATTTTTGCCAGTCGTTTTATCCTATTGAGCATGATATATAGGAGAGATATGCAGGCCCTAACTCATGCCAGAGTCATACAGAGTATTACAGATTGGATTCGGTTCTCTGGGTCGCCACATAACGGAGGCAATCCTGAAGAGGGGCAACCTTCAGCTAGTTGGTCTCGTTGATGCCAATCCAGACCTTGCGGATAAGTCCGTAAGTGAGCTGCTATCCCAGACTGTCGAACCACCCGTTACTATCCGAAACAACTTGGACACCGTTCTTAGTGCACTGAAGGGTAGTCCTGCTGATGTAGCGATTGTAGCCACATCCTCCTCCTTGGAGCAAGTTGTTCCAACAATAGAGGCCTGCCTAAAGAATAGAATGAATGTCATCTCCATCTGTGAACAACTATCATTTCCATACAAGAAACGCCCTGATCTAGCGTCACAGCTCCAGAATGCTGCGGCAGATGCAGGCAAGGTTGTCTTGGGAACGGGAATCAATCCAGGGTACCTTATGGACCTCCTCCCAATCGTCTTGACTGCTCCCTGCCAAAGGGTTGATACAATACATGTCACCCGTCATATGAACTCGAGTCACAGACGTCCTTCATTTCAGAAGAAGATTGGAACCGGTATGACGCAGAAGGACTTCAGAAAGGATATCGACGAAGGTCGTATCACAGGGCATGTTGGTCTTGTTGAGTCTATCCAGATGATAGATCACGCTCTTAATTTAGGACTTGATGAGATACGCGAGATACCTCCTGAAGCAGTCACTGCAAAGGACACAGTCACGAACTCGTTCGCGACCATAAAGAAGGGTGACGTACTGGGTCTCAAGAGTACTGGAATTGGCGTGAGAAAGGGGGCTCAGATTGTGACGCTGGACTTTCTTGCCTATGCTGAGGCCTCTCCAGAGTACGACGAGATTGTAATCGAAGGACATCCCCGAATTCATCAAAGGATTGAAGGAGGAGTACATGGTGACTATGGCACGATTGGTATGATCATCAATCAGATTCCATTGGTCACAAGTGTTGCTCCTGGTCTAAAGACCATGATAGACATTCCTGTACCACGAAACACAGAGAGAGTCTTGAAGAAATGAGCTGTAGGAGATAGCATCTGATGCTAGAAAAATACAACACGAGAACACCTAAATCACAGGAGTTCTGGGAGAGAGCTGTCAAGGTCTTTCCCGGCGGTGTGAGCCACAATATCCGTAACTTCGGAATGCCAACCTGTGGGTCATATCCACCGTATATTGCCCGTGGTGAGGGAGGTCACGTCTGGGATGTTGACGGGAATGAGTACATAGACTGGTGGATGAGCCATTACTCACTAATCCTAGGTCATAACAATCCCAGAGTCAAGAAAGCCATTCAATATCAAATTGAGATGGTGCATCACTTTGGGGCATCAACCGAAGCACAGGTCCTCTTTGGAGAACGACTGAA
>CAYPUO010000262.1:0-5141 GCA_964413775.1 uncultured archaeon | reverse complement strand
GAGCACAAGGGAGTGATTGTGGATATGGATTTTATTCCCAAGTCCAATATAGACAACATACTGGGAGGAAAGGAAAGCCATGCATACACGATTGCGGGAGTAATAAGCAGGCTGAAGAGTGCACGAGTCGAGTATGATAGAGATGGTGATGTAAAGAAGTGGTTGGAGAAAGCTCGCAGTTTTTCCTGGCCAAGCGAAATTGTGTCGAAGATGAAAGAGATAGCCCTTGTGGAGATTGATAGGTCTGAAAAACATGTGTCGCAAGGAGACACGGTATCAGCAGTACATGAGATGAGAAACGGGATTTCTGACCTTAGTCGACTGATTCTCATGCATAATAATCTCTTCAATATTATCAGGCCATCAGAGGTCCTATCTGACATCAGAATCGAGCACCCTATGATGTATCAGCTGTTCCTGAAAACCTTCAGACTCAGAGACCTGCGAGAAAGACAACTTCTCGAAATCCTTGGAGTTGTCAAGGAGTGGCTGGAGAGATCTGTCGAAAGGTTTGAGGCAACAGAAGACTTGGCCTCGAACAGCTCTGTCTGGATGCAAATCACTCAAGCACAGCGGAACTATTATGGTGCTCAAAACTTGACTCTGAGTGGAGACTACGAGCTTGCGGTTCTTGAAATGAGGACCTCGATCACTGAGATTGGACAGGCTCTGCTGACTTTGCAGAGTGCATATCGGTCAGGAGATTCTTTTATGACAAGCCTCAGAGAGAATGAGCCTGAGTTCTACAATAAAGTTGCGCTGGAATATGGAGCCTACGACTTGCTCCCCAAGGGAGTCCTGCAAGGCATTGGCGAGGCTAGGTTCATAGCCCAGAGACTATGATTCATTCAGAGGAGTAGATTGATTAGGGCCTTAGAAAAGGACCTCGTAAGTGATTTCGTTGTCTGGCTCGTCTGTGGAGATTGTCAAACTACAGAGTGTAATTCTTACCCGAGAAAAGCAGCTGGCATTAGAGAATGATTTCAGGGTATATGCAGATGCAACGAATTATTGCATCAGGAACATCCTGAGAAGAACCCTTTCCACTCAAACAAGAGCAGTGGATGTGTTGTATGACGAGATTTCCAAGGGGTTCGTGTTCAAGAGAAAAAGTGAATCCAGTAATCCAACTCCTATGGCGTTTGGACAACGGTTTAGATATGACCTTATTACAGAGTATGTGAATGACCCGGCGCTGAAACCGGAGGAAGCACGGCTGAAGTTCTCACACCGTTTCGCACACCAATACACCGCAGACACAGTGAAGACCGCCAGAGTCGTAATTGGCAGGCACCGAAAGATGGCAAGGACTGTTGTCAGCCTGCAAGACAAGTCACCGTTCTTTAGGCCAGGCACCATGATTCTATCAGGTATCCTAGTCGATGTTTCCGAACGTGCAATTGATGTTTTGACACTTTCTGGCGAGCGGATTTCAATTCCATTTGATAAGCGAAGCCGAAACCGAGAAACCTCAGTCCTGCAGAGCACTGCGAGTGAGAGAACCAAGTACGGAAGGACAAGGTTGATACTCAACAAGGAAGGCTTCTTAGATATAGCTCTTCGAGTTCAGAAGAAGTGATTACAGGCTGGTGACATTCCACGAAACAAGCGACCCCGAGAAGTCCGTCGAGAATAGATAGCCGTCCCTAGGAGACCATGCAAGAGAAGATATGCCAGTCCCTAGACGCTCTGAATGACATAGAGAACAATCAGTGATATTCCAGATTCTCAGGGTCCGGTCCCAACTCCCTGAGGCAAGCAGGGCACCTGAAGAGTTGATTGCTAATGTGCTGACCACATCTTTATGGCCATGGAATTCATTGATGTCTCGTGCATTGTCAAGTGACACTCCACGGATAACACCATTATGCAGTCCAAGATAGACACGTGAGTCATCTGGACTCAGTACCGTAGAACGAATTCTCTCCTTCTGTCTCATCACGTTCTTGATTGTCTCATATGTACTCAAGTCCCAGAGTTTCACCCAACCATCCCAAGATGAAGTAATGAGCTTGGTCCCATCAGATGTGAAGGTGATCCCAGAGATGTCGCGGTTGTGCGCTGGAACATTCCGAATGCATTTCAACGATGACAATGAGAACATCTTAAATATGCCATCTCTTGTGCCTGCAGCCCCTTTCCCTGAATCGGGATGCACAGCGAGAGACTTGATTTCGGACGTATGACTGAGTATGGACTCATTCTGTGTGCCCTTGGTGCTACTCCATGACCTAGCAGTGCTATCCCAACTCGATGATAAGATATGGCTCCCACCATGGGTGAAAAGAACTGCCGATATCATTGACTGGTGACCCACCAATGAACGTAGCTGTTTTCCCGTCTTTGCATTGATGAGAAGAATCCGTGCATCGCTAGTACTGCAGGCAATCCTGTCCCCCTTCGGGCTTACAGCCAAGTTCGTCAAGGGAAGTGAGTGAGAACCAACAAGACTGAACAATACGCTCTTCTCCAAACTAGATCACCGGACTGTAATTACATAGCAGCTCCAGCGTTAAAAAGTGTGTAACATCTATCTCCGGCGGTAAATCCAGTAAGAAACAATGAGAATCGCAGGAACTGCTAGGATGACCACCAGTACATAGTCAACGGGGGGGTTGGGTTGGAATGTAATGTCGCTTCCAGCCGCTGTCACTAGAAAGGTCTCAACAACCTGACCAACCACTTGCAGACTCGTTGCACTACACCTGTCAGGTGTATCTTCGAGCGTGTGCCAATACCATGGAAACGGTGTCTGAATCAGGTCAACAGCTGGAATTCCTGCATCAAGGAATGGACTGTGATCATCAATAACACTCCATCCTGAGCTGTCAACAAATACATTCTGGTCACCCATGGACTCCGCAGTCTGCCATATGTTGTCTTGTAGGCTACGAGTGGAGGTAGCTTCTCGAGGAATTACCAGATTAGCGTCACCTATCATATCCAAGAGAATCATGCCAGTGATTCTGCTGGCTTCTGACTGAGATAATTGGTTGACAAAGTATGTGGAACCAACAATCCAGTTCCACCCGTTAATGTCGCCCGAGTCCTCTGCGTCAAAACAGACAAGTTCCACAGAAGAGCGTGTTGCTGTCGGGAGAGTCCTGGCAAGCTCTAACAAAACAGCAACTCCACTTGCTCCATCATTTGCTCCCAGAATAGGACGAGTCCTGTTCTCCGCTGATGATTCTTCGGTAGCATTGGGGCGCGTGTCATAGTGCGCTCCTATAACGAAAAACGATGAGTTTTGATCAGGCCATGTAGCGATAATATTGGCGCACTCAGTTTCTTTGTAAGTGAAATTCTGCAGCGTCACATTCCAACCCTGTTCTTCAAATGCATTCACAATATACTGTCTGCATTGTGATAGATTCTCTGAGCCGGGGGGCCTCGGACCAAATCTACACTGGGCTGTGAGATAGTCGTATGCGCTATTCCCATCAAATGTCGGATTATAGCTTGTTTGCAATGGTTGGTACGGTACGGAGGATATGAGCAAGAGGAGAGTCACAATGAGAACTGTGCGCACTATATCAAACACCAAATAATCCGAGTATCGGTGCCGCCTAAGAGTCTTTGCTCAAGGTCTTCCAAGCATCCGTTTTCTTACGATTTCTTTGATATATCCAGGGAGTTCGTGAGGAAGTTTCCGCAACACTAGAAGAGGGATATCGGAATAACCCATCTCACCTCGTGAGAGCGCGACCAAGATTTCGGAAGACATCTGGAGATTCTGAGCCTTCGACAATACGGAGTCGGCGAAGCCAAGCCCCTGATGCCCAGCCCATTGTGCCATGGCGAAGTTGGCTCCAAACTCATCTCGACATAACTGTGGATATCTCGATAGGCTCCTTTCAGTGAAGGTGCCTCTTCGAAACGCATCATCAATTACATTGGCAGCATATTGACCCGAACGCATGGCGTATGCAATACCTTCACCCATCATAGGATCAACGAAACCAGCGGCATCGCCAATCAGCAGAGCCCTGTTTGTGATATTCTTGCCTCGAAGACCATCTCCTCCAAGAAAATACGTCCGTCGCTTCTCAGGTATCAACTCCATACCCAGACGAGCCTCCTGTCTCCTTCGGAAAGCCTCAAATATTGGTCGAAGGGGCTGCATCTGCACGCTTGCACCGGCTATACCAATGGCAAGATGCTCCCTCTTGGGGAAGACCCAACCATAACTGCTTCTTCCTGTTACAGGGATAATCTCTAGGATTGATGGATCACCATTCATTGCCTTCATGACACCATCCTCGCCAACGTGAAAGTCGGATTCCATGCCAAGCCCAACGCTGTTGAGATCCTTGTGTTCTGGCCGTAGACCAAGTGAGCGGCTCACAATAGAGTTTACGCCATCTGCTCCAATTATTACCTCTGAAGTGAATTCACGTCCATCATCAAGCCGCACTAGTGCTGAGTTCTGTCCCACGGATGCCTTGATTACTCTTGCCTCGTCTATCAATTCAGCCCCTGCGGCTTCTGCCCTCCGAGCAAGATATTCATCAAAGCGGCTCCTGAAAACCGTAATGCCTATGAGTTTACCTGACTTGAATTCAGCCCTTTTATCACCAGGTAGCAGAAACCTAAGTCCGTAGATCTTCCGCTCGATGATGTGGAGGGGTATCGCTCCGTGTACTATCCGTATTCCTCGGTACATCACAGCGCCGCCACACGGTTTGTCACGTGGCAGAGGGAACTTTTCCAAGAGAAGAGTGGTATGCCCCGCTCTCGCAGTTTCATATGCGGCGATAGACCCTGCAGGACCCGCTCCAACCACTATCACATCATAAGTCAAAGTTTATCGATTCCTCCAGCACTGTGTCAACCAATGGGCGCGCATAATCTCCCAATGTAGAAGTGAATTTAGATGTGACGATTTATGACTACGCCTTTCAGCCATTGATTTTACGAGTCACTGCATTGAGTACGAGGGCGAAGACCTAGTTTTCGCATTATCTTCCCGCCATACATGTCTTGTTGTCCGCCCTTGGGCTCTGCTGTTATGCCTGGAACCTCCCTGCGGCCGACCTCTCTAAAGCCGTATGCCAGAATCAGGGACAGTGATGGAGTGTTCTCCTCAAAGACCTCACAGTAGACCTCATCGATTCCCGCGTCTATGAAGTACTCTGCTGCTC
>CAYPUO010000261.1:0-5154 GCA_964413775.1 uncultured archaeon | reverse complement strand
CTCTTCGAGTATATGGGCAGGAAGGTGCCATCTGAGAGGCCCACCAAGTTTGTAGAAGATGACCAGTTCAAGACACTCGTTAACGCTACTGAACTCACTGGATACGTAGACCTGATAGACACAGCTGTCGTCAACTATGGCATTCTTGGACATAATAGCATATTCGCGCATCGGATTGCCTATGCATCCTCTCATGGACTGATACAAGACAAGACTGCGGATTGGTTGTTCAATGCACTACAGAAGAATATCGGAACCAAAGCGATAAGCAAGTCTGATCTCAGCACAAAGAAGCTCATTGATGAGAGGACTGGGACTGACTGGGACTCTGTACCAAGCACAATTGCTCTCCCACATTCAGAGAAGGCGAGAAACTGGTTCTCTGAAAACCTCTCTGATATCTGGAAACCTATGCTTGACCTCAAGTCATCAGCTTTTGAAACCCTGATTCCTACAATGAAGAAAGAGGACTGGAACATGGTAAGGGCTGCACAGTACGCAATGGCCTCACTATATGGGAGCTCAAAGTCATCACATATTATTATCTTCACACAGAGCACTTGGAACTTGGCGGACATGGGACTAGTCCCTGAAGAACTCGCAGCCCTTCAAGTACACCGTATGGTTAGGGGATATCTCAAGGGGAGATAGCTCACTGCCTTCTGGTATAGTGGAGGAGATTCTCTTTCTGAGTAACCAAGTCAAACATATGGGTTTCAGATACCACTGACTTGCACTCCTCTGGAGAAGCATGGTCGATTAGTATGAAGAGCCGCCCTGAGGGCTTCAGTACCCTGTGGAATTCCTTCAGGAGAGCAGGCTTGTCCTCAATCCATGTGAAGACATCGATGAGGAGCACGGTATCAATGTGACCATCTGGCAGTCCATTCTCGAGACGCGAGAGAATGGTCTTCAGGTTCTTTATATCCCTTTTTTGTGCCCTCTTCTCTGTCTTCGCAATAGCGAGAGGATGTATGTCAAGGGCGTAGACCATTCCATTTGGGCCTACCAGTTCTGCGGCAGGAATCGAGTAACTGCCTATGCCACATCCGTGGTCGAGGACCACCTCTCCTTGACTTATGCCTAGCTGCTGCAGGAACTCCTTTGGCTTTCGAAACCTCTCACGAAACTTCAGATACGATGCCATAATCCTGTAGCTCATAGTGGATGAATGACGGCCCGCTGAACTTGTCATAGAATCACACCATTACTTTATTATCTAAAGTATTTAAGTGCCCAACGGTGAGGCGGTGAAGTAACTTCAGTATTGTAAAGCGATAGCACGCTGTGACCAGACTATTCTCGAAGAATTGTGGGAGGCTTGGGTATCAGTACATTCTCAATCCTAATTGCACGAGGAGCACACTGAAACTCACAAGCCGTGCAGGCAATACAGAGTTGGGGCTGCTTCAGTTCGGCCTTGTGTTCGCTATGGTTGACAGTCCAGACACCTCGGGGGCAGACTTTCCAGCACTCTTCACAGCCAGTGCATGCGTTATAATCAAAGACTATCGTTCATATCACCTCAGAAGATTCCGGTTGGGATGAAATATCCTAGCGCGAACAGCAGGACAATTGCAGTTAGACCCACAATGATGTCTCTAAGCATCTGCTCCTCCCCGAGATACGGTGTAGCGCCACCCCAGTTGAATCCGATGAACAGCGAGAGCCCGAGAATAGTCAGTCCACTCGCATCTAGCCATACTATGGGCGCACCAGAATAGACAAGGAGAAGAGATTTCCAGCTGATTAAGGCAATTATGCCGCTTATCAGACCGCGGACAAGTCCGGATGTCGTTGGCATCTTTGGGTCGACAAGCGACATGAATGTTCCCAGAACGTAGACCCAAAGGAGGATAGCGAGAAGATTCGGAGCCCAGAAGTAGTACCACGCCTGAAAAAGGCCTCCAAGGAAACTAAGTGCCCAGAAGACAAGGGTCATGATGAGGAATATCGCGGTCTCAAAGACTAGGTGTCCGACATTCTCTTCAAGTCTGTGTCCAAGGTCAAAGGTGACAAGAGCTTGCTCAGGAGTCTTCTTGTAGTCATTGTCAATGTACTTGCCGACATCGTCTATATCCACGGGACCAAACTCAGCTCTCCACCCATGTTCGGCAAGAACTGACTTCGAAACTGAACTCGCACAGAGCTGGGGCAGAATTAGCCGCTTGTGAGAGACTTTGTTCTCAAGATCAGACTTCTCGATTGCCTCTAGGACTGAGTCAGTGTTCACATGGCCGCCTCTGCTTCCACACCACGCATTTATGCCGTGGCTGTCCACCACAAGGAGGTGACACTTCAGACCTTGACGCTCAATGGAGCTAATTACCCTATGGACAGTCAAGTAGTAGTCCACAGTCACCAGAACCGGAGAACCTGGATCAGCACCGTTGAAGGAGAACAGGCCTTGCTCTCCTCTTAGCGCAAGTCCTGGCCACATTAGTTCACTTCCCAGAATACATAGATAGTACTTCAGGCCTTTGTTCAACTAGATTACCTCTGCTACATAGAGTGTTAGTAGTCCGCTCATGAATCGGACCTTGTACTTCGGGCGTAGTCCTGCCGACTTCATTGCAGCTAGTATTCCGTGGTATGAGTGTGGTCTGAGTTCTGTCAATCTGCTGACAATCCAATAGCTGACCTTTCTGATTGCCGCAATGATTCTCCCAAAGACCATGCCCATCGGGGATCCTTCATCACCAATTGCCACTATACCATCTGGCTTTACGAACTTGGCAGCCCTGTCCATGAACTGACGCAACTCATCTGGTTGGAGCTCGCTGGTCATCAGCGTACTGACGACCAGGTCAAAGGGCTCGACTGATAGATTGAGGTCGAGTGCGTTCCCAGTTTCGAACCGTAATCTTCGACCGAGATTTCTCTTCTCACTCTCTCTCCTTGCTATTGACAGCATTGTGGGACTTGCGTCAATTCCCATACCCCTAGCTCCCCGTCGACCAGCCTCAACAAGAAGCCTCCCCGTCCCACACCCAAGATCAAGAATGCGCCCCCGTCTTGGCAGGAGATTGTCCACAATATAGTCTTTCATTGCCCTGTCTTGCCATAGCGTCAAGAAACTGATCCATCGGTCATATTGGTTTGCCGCTCTTCCCTCAGAGAGCTTCATGAGGATTGTCGCCATGACATACGCCAGTGTCCTCCGAAGTGGTCATGCTTCTATTTGAGTATGCTGAAATCACTGGTATACGAAAAAGAACAAGAAATAGCAGGGAGGGGATGCACCCCTCGCATAGACTATTTAGGATCGCCTTTTCGATAGGACTCTGCGAGCAGGTCGGGAATGTAGCGCACCTGCATCTCTCCGTCCTTGAACATGTCATTTATCTGAATGGTACAGAACGGACACTCTGTTGTGACCATATCGGCACCAGTTTCCAAGAGATACTCCTTCTTGGTCTTAGCAATCTTCTGTGACAGTTCACGCTGTCCTGCTCGAAGTCCACCGCCAGCTCCACAGCACCGGTTCTTTTTGGGATCTTCGATGTACTCGACACCGGGAATGAGCTTCAGGAGCTCAATTGGTTCACCGTAAACGTGCTGTCCTCTGCCAAGGTGACATGGCTCATGATAGGTTATTTTGAGGTCAATCTCACCCTTTGGCAGGACCAGGTTCTCCTTGCCAATCACATCAATCATGTACTTTGAGAGGTCATAGACCTTGAACTTCGGTGGGGTGCCCCGCTTCTCTTCCATGTAAGGCCTGTGATCCTCGATTAGAGTCTTTCCACAGCCAGCACACGCAACAACAACTGTGTCGAAGTTGTACTTCTCCATGGCGGTTTCGAAGATTTCTGTGACTCGTTCAACTGCAGCATGTGCGGTCTTCAGGTCACCAGTCCTGAATGCGGGGCTTGCACAACACCATTGTTCCTTCGGTACAATGACATCAATGCCGTTGCGATTGAGGACTTCAATGAGTGCCTTCCCAGTGCTCTGCATCCGATAGTCAATCAGGCATCCAGTGAAAAAGCCAACTCTGCCTCGAGGATTGTCTACAAGAAACTCTTCAGTCCCAAGTGTATGGAGTAGACCAGCATCTTTCTCGGGTACTGCACGGCCTGTCTCGTTTACAGAGTCAATGAATGCTTGTTGGCCCTCTGCCAGCTCATATCCAGCTTCCACTGCTTTGTGGCGTAGAAGCTCCACAGCTAGTGATGGGATGTTTATTTTCTTCGGACATATGTCTGTGCACATCTTGCAGGTTGTACAGGAGTAGACCATCTCATTTACGGCCATTGCAATCCGGTCTTCCATATCCCGTGGGTCAAGTTCCAGTCTTGCAATCTGACGGATGATCATTGGACCAGGGTAGTCCCAAGTTTCATGCACGATCGGGCAGTTGGATATGCAGGCGCTGCACTCGATGCATTTTCGTATCTCACGGACTTTCTCAAGGTCTTCTGAATAGATAATCTCAGGTCTCTCAGCAGGCTTGTTGCGCGATACATAGGGGCGGATACGCCTAATCCTGTAGCTGACCTGGGTCAGGTCTGTGACCAGGTCCTTTATGATGGGCATCTTTTCGAGAGGCTCTAGGACTAGGTCCTCCTCAGGATTGACCTTTGTCCTGCATGCAATCCGTGCTGTGCCATTTACCCTCACAGCACACGAGCCACACTGGCCACCTCTACACTCCCACCGAAATGCAAGACTAGAGTCGTGTTTGTCTTGAATTTCCAGCAGAGTATCAAGGACAGTCATGCCGGGTTCATAGTCAACATCAAACTCCTGGAAGTATGAATCGTCGTCCTTGTCAGGGTTGTATCGCTGCACACTTGTCTTGAATGTCTTAGTCATCGTGATGTCCTCCCTATGGAAGTGGCACCTTTGTTACCACTACGTCTTCCTTTCGCAGCTCCATCGTCCCATCTTTGCCCTTGTGAATGATGATATTGTAATAGCCCTTATCATTGGGGTCTGCATCCGTACGAAAGTGGGCACCGCGGTTTCCCTTTCGGATTACTGCGGCCTCTGCGACCATCCTTGCCGTCATTACCATGTGGCCAAACTCAATGGCCTGGTGCCAGCCCGGGTTGAATCGTTTCTCAGGATTATCTACCTTGATGTTTGGTACGACCTCTTTCTCAATTCGTCTGAGCTCTCTAACTGCGTAGGCCATGTCCTCTTCATTCC
>CAYPUO010000260.1:0-5168 GCA_964413775.1 uncultured archaeon | reverse complement strand
CATGCAGACCATCTCCCATGTGTTTCTCCCCACCGGTTCTAACGATAAGAATATGAAAGGAACCGCCATATCTTAGTTGAGCAAATTGAAAGATATCGAGCCTGCTGATGAAATTGTCCCACGCATCCTAGAGCAATACTCGAACTCGCCGCGAGGTTGGAGAGTTCTGAGTACGCCTATGGGTGATATGCTCGTTGTAGGACCTGAATCGGCATTCCAGCTGAGACTCATCTCCATCAATCCCCAAGAATTCACTGGTGCAGGCGTAGAGATCCCTGAGTCGAATCCCACAATTGACAGCCTCAGGGCATCGCCTGAATATGGTCTTCGTCCTCTTGACCGCACTGACATCAGGAGTCTCATTGATGTTATGTCAAACCCAACTGCTGCTCATCTGCAGCTTGAGTCAATCATTAACAGAGATCCGATACATCCACGAGACCTCTCAAAGACCAAGCCAGAACATCTCCTAACCGGCCCTGTGTTCACAAGGCCTGAACTGGGGAGTATGAGTCATGAGATCCGTGACATCCAGACTTCGCTTGAGGTGTCTGCACAGAAGATATTCAGAAAGAAGTACCCCATGAGAGCTGGTATGTTCTATTAATCAGAGTTGCTGCATCCTCACGAGCGAACCAAGATAACGGAAAGGTCTAAATGTCGAGAGGCATAATCCACTACTAGATCGATTGGAGGGATGCGAAAATATCCGAAGAGAATCAAGTGGATTCAGAATCTATCACGAAGCTGAATCAGAGAATAGGTCATCTACGAAGTAGTATGCAGATTGCGATAGTGTCCATAGTGCTGCTGTGCGTTGCTCAAATGATTCAATTATACGGTCACAATTCTCCGTTCTATCCTTATTCATTTACTATTGTCATGATTGTACTAATTGGGGCCTTGGTCACAATGTGCTCTCTGCAGACTGCAGGTCCGATAAGATTGGGTACCGGTTAGAAGAGTGATTGGTGGGCCGGACGTGATTTGAACACGTGACCACTGCACATTTGACCAACCTTGGGAGCCAAGGCTCGATGTCAATGCAGTATCATAGCCGGGCTAGACCACCGGCCCTGTGGGAGTCCAACGCGTGTGTTCCGATTAAAAACATTGCGACCACACCAGAATGGTGTGAGATTATTAGGGTCCTATAAGACCAATATATATGACTGCAGACAAGTGGCGAATCCTCGGAGGCAAGGTCTTCAGACTTGCTGGAGAGTTTGAGAGGAGCGCTGATGCCATCCATGAGGCAAAGGCTCTCAGTGTGAAAAACCGTGTACACATCTCTCGTACTAGTGAGGGCAATTGGATTGTGTACTGGAGGCCCCGTGACGAGTCTGTGAGTTGTACTCCATCTCAGTACAGGGTTGCCTAGGATGTGGCGCTTATTTCTCTCGGTCAGCACCTTGGAACATGGAATTTGATACTCCAGTGATGCAACATGAAGATGACTGTGAGATCTCTCGTTTGGAGTACATGGGCCGCTATGTGACCCCTTCAAATGCAGGCAAGTTCGAGGGGATGGTCCAGTCTGTTGCCCTTTCAGGCACAATTGATGTGACTGGATGGACTGTCTATGCTTTGCATGTCCTTCTATCAGTGTGTCGAGGTGACGGACGTACTATCACCCTCAGGCATGGAAACAAGACGTTTACTCCAATCATCTACTCCGATGGTAGCCTGTTTGATCTATTATTAGAGTCAATAGCTACAGGAACTCTCTGACTTGACTAGCGGAACAGTGATACCCCTGCACGTGGATGCTTTGTGAGTATGCGATTCCTCAGCTTTGTATAGAGTGCACTGTACGAACCCGTGCTCGAAATCATCTTGTACATGATCTCATTAATCACAGCATCCTCTGCTCCCAATTGACACACTGTTTCCATGTTCTTCTCACTCTTGTACAACACAGCAGCAAGCTTTCTACCTATGGTGAGTAACTCATTGAACTGCATCTTCCACTCTGTTTCATACTGACCAAGTTCGCTTGGATCGTTCGATTCGACTGCTCTTTTCAAGACCGGTGCGGCAATGACCCCGGATCTGATTGCCATCTGAATACCCTCTCCGTCAAATGGATTGACAAATCCTGCCGCGTCACCAACCAGAATGGCCCTGTTCTTTACCGTTGTTTCTGCTGGCTCTAAGAATGGAAGTCTTGCTCCACTGTAACTCAGAGTCCTTGAATGAATCTCATGTGTCTTCTTGAACTGCTTAAACCAGGTCTTGAAATTCTCCCGCAGCTTCAGAGCCTTGTCCTGTCTACAGCCAGCACCAATGCTAAGGATGGTCTTTTTCGGAAAGCACCAAGCGTATCCAAACGGTATCGGTCCAAAGAAGATGTGTAATGTGGTCCTGTCTTCATTGTTGACAGCAGCACATACTCGTTCGACAGTTTCCTGACCAACTTCTATTTCCATTTCAATCGCTGTTGCCGCACTGTTCTCTTTCCAACCATTATAAAAGCGTAGTCTCCTTGCGACAACACTATTCACTCCATCAGCACCAACCACGTACTTGGCAGTATACTGCTTCTTTTCCTTAGTAGTAACTTGGACCGATGACGTATCCTGCTTTACATTCGTGACTCGTTCTCCTTCATGAACAGTGGCTCCCGCTTCTTCCGCTTTCTTTAGGAGCAACTGGTCAAAGTCAGGTCGCAGTACTGTCACTCCTGATTCGTCGGGTCGGGAGCAGTCCACTTGGAGACCAGACGGTGCATGTATTGTCTGACCGTTTATCCTCCTCTGGACAATACTATCTATGCTGAAGTCCAGAGCCTCACGGGCCGGGTCTACTACGCCTCCTGCACAGGGTTTGACACGAGGACAACACTCCCTGTCAAGAAGAAGCACACGCAGCCCTTGTTGTGCCGTCCTCCTAGCTGTTGTGGAGCCAGCAGGTCCTCCTCCAACAACAATCACATCGTAGTCTATCATATGGTAGGACCTTCATTATCAGTTACATACGGTACCGACCAGAGTATTAGTAGCTTACTGAATGTCATGTTCCTGTACTCCCAAATCCTCCATCGCCGCGTTGTGAGTCTGCAAGTTCCTCGACTTCAACAAACCTAACATGTGGCACGGGTCTGATGGCAATCTGGGCAACCCTCATACCACAATCAATCTGAAAGGGTTTCTTTCCCAAGTTGTGCAGCACTACCCTCACTTCGCCTCGGTAGCCACTATCAATCGTCCCTGGCGCATTCGTCACCGTGATTCCATTGTTTAATGCCAGCCCGCTCCTCGGCCTCACCTGTCCCTCATACCCCACCGGAATCTCCAGAGCGATTCCAGTCTTAACTCCATAGCTTTCTCCAGGTTCAATAGTATACTCCGCGGCTGAGAATAAGTCAAATGCGGCGTCTCCTACTCTTGCTTGCAGAGGCAGTTGTGCTTGTTTCTCTAAGCGCTTCACTTTGACAACTATGGTGTCGATCATCTCTCTGAGAGCACTCCAGTTCAGAAAGCGGTTGGGCTCCCTACTTTATGGCCTTAGTGGTTGCCTTTGACGGCTCTTCCTTCCAGAAAAGCGCAGTGATTATAAGTGCTCATGTTTAGGGGATGTTGAGGAGGAAAATCTTTGGCATTCGACGAAGGTCCATCACCCGAGGGGCCAGCTCAACCGAATCAACAGGACTTCACGGTTAGCTGGACGGGACTGGTATCTCGAACATTCACATTATGGGGTAGAAAGCTAGCCCAGTATATTGCGATTGTTGGGTTGCCTATCATCATAATTGCCGGAATCGAGGCGGCTACTATCTGGTACTTCCTTGGACTTGCGGGACTGACATCATTCTCAGTGGCACCAACTAGCCCCTTTAACCTGATAACAGCCCTGATAGGATATGGCGGGACCACCACATATCTTGTCGTTCAGCTTGGGGTGTCAATCATCTCTATGATTATAATGGCGTTTGTTGCCGGAGCATGCATCAAGCTAGCTCTTGACAACTATGGGACCCCAGACAGAGGCACTGTGGGTGAGAGCATGTCCACAGCTGTTGGGAAAATCGCGCCCCTGATTGTTGTACAACTAGTGACTGCTGGAATCCTTATTCTGCTAGAGCTCCCCGGTATGCTGATGATGTCCAGTATTCTCATCATTAATCCCACCGACATTAACGCCCTTCAGGCTATGCTGAGCACATTATTGTTGGGGGTTGTAGTGCTGTATGCTGGCCTTATTATCGGTCTGTACGTTACCGTGAGGCTTGCAGTTGCGCCAGCGCTTGTCATCGCTGAGGACAAGTCAGCCATTGGTGCACTCAAGCAGTCATTCTCGATGGCAGGTGGTCATTTCTGGCATATCTTTGCTGGCCAGATTCTACTTGGACTAGCGGTTGGTGTAATTACAATAGTCATTAGTCTCTTCGGTGCGGCGTTTGCAATTACAGGCACTCTTGCTACCGCCATAATTGCAATAGTTATACTCGCAATGATTGCTTCGGTGCTGACTTCGCCACTGAGCTATATCTTTGGTGCCGTGCTCTACAGGGATCTGACTTCCAGGGCAGCTATGTCTGGTCAGGAATGGTGGTAGTTTCTGACATTTGGGAGCAGTATTGCTCCCACCTTTTCTTCTTTTTACTTGGGAGCATTCCCAAAGCTTTTATGGCCAATACTAACAATTGTTAACAATGATACGGAACCTCGTCATTCTGGACAGCGAAGGAAATGACTTAGTGAACGCCAATTTCGGTGAGTGCCACTCGCTTGGAACGGACTCGGAACTGATTGGAAGTTTCGTAAGCGCTGTCTACTCGTTTAGTCAGTCCATCATAGGCCAAACGATTAAGACCATCAAGTTCGAGAACTTGAACTTCATGATACTATCCAGAGACAATGTTGTCTACATGATCTCTGTTGATGACTCCGAAGTCACAGCTAACAGGAACAGGCTCGAAAGGATCTCAGAGTTGTTTGTTGAGAGATACGATTATGAATTTATTCATCGGAAGTCCCACCTAGCGCATGATTTTGATAGGTTCATAGATGTGCTACACAACTTGGACATCACTCAGAAGAACTGCGGTGGCCGCCCCTCATGTGATGGCTGTCCGGATCATAGCGTACTACCACTGGACAAGATAGCAGAGACCGTTCCCCGAAACCTAGACAAACCTGGACATCAACGTCCAGGGATGCTGTTCG
>CAYPUO010000259.1:0-5188 GCA_964413775.1 uncultured archaeon | reverse complement strand
TAGCTGATGATGTTTCTGTGGGCTTCACTGTTGCTACTGGTGCCATATCAGTCAGTTTTGTGGACGATTCGAATTTGACATATGCGGTGTCCATGTGGGTACCCAATGCAACGCTTGCAGAATATGGCGACCCGATTGTTGGTTGGGCATCAAATACTGTCACGACTGACTATCCTGTTGGTAGAGTGAACATCACCCTTGGCACCAATGCTACGTACACACTGGATCTGGATACGACGACCGGTGCCATTACAGTAACCCTCGACCATATGGCGCATGTTGCCACCATGAATGCGCATACAACGACTGGTGCCATTGCCCTCAGTATGTCTGATGATGTTGTTGTAAACGGTGCTGCTGATTTCACTCTAGAAGCAACAACAGGAAGCATCCTTGTCAGTATAGACCTCCCGACAAATGTCGGAGGACAGTTTAGTGCAGATGTCACTACAGGCAATGTGAATATCTCGCCCACTGAATGGTCATCAGTAGGCACAAATATCTATGAGACCTCTGACTATAATACTGCAGTAAACACTGTGACCATATCTGCAACGGCCACAACAGGACAGATTACGGGAAGCCTGAGTTAGCTACTGATTTGCTTTTGCTCGAAGGGGAATGGCGTCCCCTTCACTCTTTCTTTCGTTTCCTTCTAGTTGCAGTCCTGAATGATAGACGGTACTTGTACAGAGGACTTCTCTCAAGCAACAACAAGAGTTATGGCCATGTTGGATGCACACAAAATTCATGGCCGACAGCGACAGTCCATTGCTCGTTTCTACTGAACTGACCAAGAGCGGTGTTTCCATTGAGTTCAATCAGAACAAGTATCCCATTATCTATCCTAGGGACCACTGGAATGCAACTCCAGTGGAAACGCGTACTGCTCTGAGAGATAGTCTTGCGCTTGCTTCAACGATGCACTTACCTATTGTCTTTGACCGCGCGAGCATAGTATATGACACTCCTCGAACGATACTGGAACCATATTTCTATGAGAACTTTCATCGCGATATTCCATCTTGTACCGAGGTAGACGGCACTGATACGAATGTATTGATGCAGCAGTTCTTCAATACCAACTATGTGTTCTCAAGGGGACAAATCAACCTCCCCTCCGATATGCCCGTAGATAACCCAGAGCGGGCTATTGTTGGAATGAGCTTCGGAAAGGACAGCTTGCTCACCTACGCTGTGGCCCAAGAACTTGGCCTTGACCCTGAGATAGTGTACATTATAGAGGAGAGTATGACCTATGAGCAGAAGCACAAGACGCTGCTGGGCGAGCAATGGAAGAAGGAGTTTGGGAAAGACACTCATATCCTTCAACATGACACAGGGAAATTGAGGGACTATGTGCATCTGGGGCTTCCTCGGTCAGAATTCGGTTGGGCCCTCCAGAGCACTGAGTATGCGCTTGACTTCATCCCCTTTGCCTACGGACTGAAAGCGAAGTACCTTCTATTCGGGAATGAACAGACCGCATCAGCCACATATATGGATGAAAAAGGGGAATGGACTGTCTATCCTTGCTTCGACCAGTCACATGAATGGACTGTACACATCGACCAGATTACGCGTATGTTCTCAGGCGGTTCGACACAGACTGGAAGTCTTATCGAGCCGTTGATGGACATGATGGTCCAGAGGACTCTTGCGCACAGGTACCCGCAGATTGCAAAGTACCAGATGAGCTGTTTTACGGAAACGGAGGCTGGTCGTGACTACCGATGGTGTCATAGCTGTAATGTCTGTGCGAAGATGTACCTCCTCTGTGCAGGTTCCGGAGTTGATCCCAAATCAGTTGGTTTCAGGGAGAATATGCTGGATGTAGATAAGACCCAGTACTTCACACTGTTCGGAGGAAAGTCGGAGCTGACCTATCTGAACAGTGATACTGCACGTGACGAGCAGCTCTTTGCATTCTACTGCGCGGCAAAGAATGGGGCGAGGGGAACACTTGTGGAGAAGTTCAAGGCCTCGGAGTTGTACAAAGAGGCAAGAGAGCGGGAGGCCGAGCTCTTCAAGACCTTTGTATCCCTCTATGAACCCATCAGCGTTCCTCAGGAGCTCAGGTCATCTGTGATGTCCATATATAGAGAAGAACTAGATTCGTTCGAGATTTAGGCGTTCTAAGAGAAAATGTTAATGTTATATCCGAGGACTGCACAGATATCAGCGGTTTTACTATGCGTGTTGCAACGGTACTAAACACTAGAGTTCATGACGATGAGTTTGAGGTCGAATATGATCCTCCTCACACGATTGAACTGATCCGACATGGAATCGAAGCTGCGGGACATGAGTATCTGTTTATTGAAGCAGATGAAAATGTGGTTGAGAACTTGAAGAAGGCTCGTCCAGATCTGGTCTTCAATAGGGCTGAAGGTGTCCGAGGGGAGAGTAGAGAGTCTCACGTGCCAGCAATCCTTGAGATGCTTGGCATCCCATATATCGGCGCCAACGTCTTGACAACCTCGATATGTCTGAATAAGGCAACCACAAAGATGTTGTTGCAGTATCGCGGAATCCTGAGCCCTCAGTTCCAAGTATGTTCGTCTATTAGAGAAGCGAAACGGCTTGATATCGTCTCCCCCTCAATTCTGAAGCCAAATGAAGAGGGCTCTTCTGTAGGCATCAATGAGGACAACGTTGTCAACTCCAAGAAGCAGCTCCTATTGAAGCTCGACTCTATGTTACGTGAGTATCAGCAACACATCTTGATTGAGCAGTTTATCAAGGGTAGGGAGTTTAGTGTTGGAATCCTTGGCAGAGCCTCTGATGTTCCCGAAGTACTTCCGATTACTGAGGTTGACTTTACCAAGCTCCCTCCTGAGGTCGGTAACGTATTCGGGCAGCGAGCGAAGAACAAGTATGACGAGATTGAGAACTACAGTTGTCCGGCCAAAGTCAACAGGGAAGTCAAGAAAAAGCTTGAGCGAACCGCACTGGAAATCTGTAAGCATCTGGAGGTCGTAGACTTTGGGAGGATTGACTTCAGGATGGACGAGAAAGGCGATATCTATTTCCTCGAAGTAAATCCGCTTCCTGGGATGGACTTTGATCTGGAAAACAAGGACTTCTCGTTCTTTCCCTACATGGCTATGAAAGCGGGCTATTCCTATGATGAGCTGATACGCCGGCTTATTGTATCGGCAAGCTATAGATATGGTATATGAGGCATAGCGTATTGAGGAACACTGACAGCACTACCAGAGAGGCACTTCATGTCTGGGATGATGCGTGCGCTACTGTGCGAAACCGACTTGGAAAGGCAGTCCGCATAGTCTATCCCGGCAGTTCGCACCCGTACTATCAGTGGTTTGTCGAAATCGAGTCTGGCGCCTTTAGGCCTGAGTTGAGGTATTCAAAGGAAGAGCTGGAGCAACGTCTTGAGAATGATAATCTTCTGTTCTTCTTCCTGTCTTCGGATGAGGGACGCGAGGGAGTTGTGCTTGCCTACGATGACCCCGACAGTCCTGAAGATACACTCTATTTAGATACAATCGCTGTGAAAAGGACCGGACTGGGCATAGGCCGTTTCCTTATGGATGCCCTTGTTAGATACGCACGTATCAAGGAATATCGAGCAATTCGCTTAGACACAGAAACAATAAACGAACGAGGCAAAGAGCTGGTCAAGTTCTATCAGACTCTGGGCTTCACCAAGGTAGATGCTGCAGAAGATGGGAATATCACTATGATGCTGACTCTGTGACCTTTTTCGTCTATTCGAAGTTCCTGCCTGTGAGAATGGCAACAAATGTGCCTTTTACGGTTACGAGATTATCTGCCAGGTCTGACAGCACAGCAAGAGTACTGGCCGATGCGGGCAGGACATAGAGCCCTTCCTCTTGGCGTAGGACTTTCGAGAACTCCATCATCTTTGTTTCAGATGCGTAGTCAGCGAACCCATTTGACTCGTAGATTGCATTTAATGCCTCCTGGCCGTCATAGGCATGCCAGTTGGTCAGTGGCTCGTTGAACTTGGTTTCCTTGATCTCGGTCCTGTCCAAGTCAACTACGGTTTTGCTCTTCATCTTCCAAGACTTGACGATTGGGTTTCCACGTTTCGTACTGGTAGCAATCATTCGGGGAACAGTAGAAATCTTTCCAGCTTCCATGAGCTTCTTGAATCCAAGATATATCCCGGCCAGTGTAGACCCGTTTCCTACAGGACACAGCACGAAGTCTGGCACTTTTCTAATGTCTCTGTAGATCTCATGGGCGATTTCTCCGTAGGCATCAAGAGATATGGCCTTGACAGTCTCACTCCCCGGATTGGCATCGAACCAACTGTTTTCTCTTGCTCTCTCTTTGGATAGTTCCACTAGGTCCTCATACTGACCCAGCTCGAAGTGGAGAGTAGCATCCGCCTCATGCATTCGCTTCATGCGGTCCTTGGGGACGTGGTAGCCCTCTGGTATGTAAATATGAGCAGGTATCTCATACAGCCGAGCAGCCCATGCCAAGGCTGTTCCGAAATTGCCACAGGAAGCAGAAGTGACGGCCTCAGCACCAGCAGACTTTGCGTGGTCCATGATCGCCAATGCTATTCTGTCCTTTTGTGTCCCAGTGGGATTCCCGCCCTCAAACTTGAGGTACAGCTTCTCGCATCCAACAATGCTAGCGACATTGCGCGACTCAATAAAAGTAGTAGAACCGAGAAATTCTCTCCAACGACGCGACCCATTCTTCTTATGAGTACTGGCTGGTGTACTTGTCGTTTCCTTATCCTTTGAATCCATATTCATATCTTTTCTAGCCTAGACCTTGTTGTATCATGATTCTATATTAATTGATTTCTTAGCTCTTTTTACCTCTTTTCATAGGCGTTTGGCCCTCGCAGAGCACTCTGCCGCCTTCATCTCGTTGTTGTGGTCCTGAAAGAGTGATGCGGCCACTTGCCAGGTCCGTTTTGCTTCAGGAAGCCTCTCAAGTTTCTCAAGGATCACCGCCCGATAATAGAGGTGGTCTGGATTGTCTGGTTCGTTTGAAAAGGCGAGGTCAAAGTCCTCCAACGCCTCGTCCAAACGCCCGAGTGAATAGTATACTAGCCCTCTCTGATGTGTAACGTCCGGATTCGTCGAGTCGAGAGCAATTGCAGTATTGAAATACTCAAGCGCCAAGTCTGGCTCTTCCATCAGGAGAGTCACCTGCCCGTTCTTGATCCACCCCTCAACAC
>CAYPUO010000258.1:0-5198 GCA_964413775.1 uncultured archaeon | reverse complement strand
GTACAGACAAGAGAAGCAGAGGCTGCCAATATTCAGTTTCATGGCAACCTCGGTTTCCTCGCTCTTTCTTTCAAATCCAGCACACTGATTAGTTTGGATCACACCACGAAGAGCACAATCAAACTGAATCTCAAAGGTGTCTTTCAGGCCATAGCAAGGAACTGATAGGTATGATGAAACGAAAAGAGAGAGAGGCCTCTCCAGACGATGACGTCCTTCTCACGTGCAGATCTATTCTTGGAGGTAGAGTGCACCTGCATAATAGAACCATTGTTCATATTAAAGAAAGGCATCCCGAGGTCTTGCATCTTGCAGACCTGCAGACGGAAATTAAAAGAACCGTTGAAGAACCGGAATTCATTGCTAAAGGTCACACGGATGAGGTAGTAGCGGTACGAAAGATTCCGATACACACAGGTTTTTAGCAGTTTTCTACATAGAAGAAGGTAGGATAAAGACAGTGTTCATTACGTCAAAGCCGGATTCCTTCAAAAGGAGAGGTGTGATATGGCCCAAATAGTAATAGATCTAGAGAAGATGGACATCAGATATGACTCTGAGAATGATGTAGTGTATGTCAGTTTTGGGCCAGTCGAGGAAGCTGATGACTCGGAGATGCTTCCAAACGGAATAGTGGTTCGTTATAAGGATGGCAAGCCCATTGGACTCACCGCGGTTGGAACCAAGGAAACAAGCACTAAGGGATAACGCCCCAATTTCAAGAGAGTTGAATGTGCGAGTCATATCGAATGAGATATTCGGTTCCGATTTCCTGCCGTACAGACAAGAGAAGCAGATGAAGACACTCAAGGGAAGACTGTCAGTTTGCTACACACTTCACGAAGGCCAATCATATGCCAATTATGATCAACTGTGTGAAAGACTATTAAAAAGGGTGAGATGATTCTTGTCTGAACCAGTACGGATTAACCCATGGACTGACCCAGGGCTGTGGTTCATCATCATACTCACTATTCTCTTATTGGCATTGTACGCGTTGCATAGGAATGGGCTGTCACGCATGGCACAAGAACAGAGCCAAGACAGGTCGTGGCTTGAGGACTAGATATTAGGCGAAATCCTCAGACTAGGCTATCTGCCGTACAGACAAGAGGAGCAGATGTAGTTTCATCTTCAATTCGAGAGAGAGTCTTCCTCTCTCCCTTACTTTTTTCGCAGAAAGCGTATGCTTTTTACTCGGCTAGCGCATCCACCTGCGGGTCGTTGTAATGGGTGAGGATCGAAGATGGGACATTTCATTCTTGGTTGAAGACACATCCATCGAGGGTGTGAAACAGGCATTTGACAAAACACTCGCAGAGTTTGGGAGTTCACTAGGAGAACTTCGAGAACTATCTTCTGAGTCGGGTACGGAAGACTTGTTGACACACATCCGAGAAGTAGAGGACTCGCTGAATAGATTGTGGACAGTTATGGTATATGCCAATTGCAGATACTCATCAGATACTGAGTCTGAGGGAAGTCAGACCTTTGCGTCTATCTATCAGGAAATCATGAACGAATATTACAGCTCAAAGCGATCATTGCATAAAATCTTGGGGCTTTGGGTTAGGCAGAGACCTGAAGTCCTTACAGACCCGCTGCTGAATAGCTACAGACACCTACTTGAAACAAGCAATCAGAATCAATCATATACTCTCTCTCAAGCTGAAGAAGAATTCATTGTGGAAAAGGATAACAATGGTATCTCAGCTCTCTCACAGTTGCAGGAGATGTGGGTCGCGTCCCAAGTGCTAGATGTTGAGATTGATGGAAAGAGGCAGAAGGTTTCTATAAACAAAGCCTATTCACTATCAAAAACCTCAGATGACAGAGAAACTAGAAGAATTATGTCTAAGGCTTACTACGGTAGCTTCTCCAGAGATAGACTCCTTCATGCCACAGCTTTGCGTGCAATCTGCACAGACCATGTCAATATGACGAAGAGAAGAAAGTGGTCCTCCTATATGACGCAGAGCCTCATTGATCAGGATGTGGATGAACAGACAATCAAGACCCTTCTGAAGACCATTGAAGACAGGTCAGCTAGTATGCAGAAATATATCAGACTAAAAGCGAAGCATTTTGGATACGAACGATTACTCAGATATGATTTAATGGCTCCTTGGAACATAGAGACAGCTTGGAACGCAGACTGGGCTACTGCCAAGAACAGCGTCATTCAGGCGTATGCGGCCTTTGATGATGAGATAGGCAATCATGTCAAGAGCCTCTTTGCGAATCGCCGAATCGACTCAGAGGACAGGCCTGGACGAGTGGGAGTTCCAGGCTTCTGTTGGAAATGCCCCGAGAAGCAGACGTCGTTGGTTTTTCTCACATATGGTGGATCACTTCGTGATGTGTTCACTCTTGCCCATGAGCTGGGTCATGCTGTTCATAACCACTTCATACAAGAACATCAGACCATTCTCAATACGGACGCTTCAGTTTGCATGGCTGAAACCGGGTCTATCTTCGGAGAGCTTCTCCTCTCAGAGGAGCTGTTGCGAAAGTGTGATACAGATGAACTCAGGAGTGAAGTACTTGACAACATCTTAAGCCGATTTTACATGAACTCATTTCATGCAGGAGCGTTTGCACTGTTTGAAATGAGCCTCTATGAAGCAATATTGACTGGACAGGTACTGGATGCAGAGAGAATCTGCGAGGCTTGGAGAGATGCTGCGCGAAGAATATATGGTGATAGCATAGAATGGACTGCAAATCTGGACTACGAGTGGGCAAGGATGCCAACGCTGTACTATCCCAGTTTTCGCTTCTATAACTACAGCTACAGTTTTGCTCAGCTTCTCGTCTTTGCGCTCTATGAGGACTACAAGCAAAATCCCTTGGACTTCAAAGAACGGTACAAGCGGCTGCTAAGTAGGGGGAGCAGCATGAGCCCAAGGGACCAGGTTGCAGAGATGGACTTTGATATCACTAGACCAGACTTCTGGAATCTGGGAATTAGTCGGGCTGAGATTCTTCTTGATGAGCTGCAGAGATTATTGTGATTCATCATGGCGAGAGAAAGACCTTCAGACCTGATAGTCTGCCGTACAGGCAAGAGAAGCAGAGGTAGTTCTCACAGATTCAAGGGAGATTCAAGCGCCCTCATTCCTCTTTTAGAGGGGTTTTATCATCAGAAACGGAAGCCGAAAGCACATTTACATATGAGAACAATATCAACCACTATCAGATAAGGATGGAAAAGTGATGGTGCAGTGCGAGTCGACTATGACAAGATAGCGGACTCTGTCTATTTCAGACTCAAGGGGGAGAAGGTAGCTGAGAGTGTCGAGATATCAGAGGGCATTGTCATTGATTATGATGAGCAGGGAGAAATCTGTGGAATTGAGGTACTCACATTCTCGAGGAGGAATCTGGATCTCAATCGATTGGTGAAACTCAGCGATGAAGAACTTGTTGCTGAGGTTGCTACTACGTGATCATCTTCACAAGGCATGCTCTGGAGAGAATGAAACAACGAGATATCTCACGTGATGATGTCATCAGGGCACTTCAAGACACAGAGAATAGAACGAGTGACCGTTAGCTGTAACCTAGACATTAGGGCTAGGCAGTCCGCCCAGCGAAGAGTAGTATTCAGGAAGAGAATGAAGTAGAGAGCTTGGCTCCAGTTGACTATGGCCGTAGCATGCAAGATATTAGGGTTTGAGCTGTGACTCGGAATAGCTGTGTATAAATACTAATGCCGTGTATACATTAGTGCTGATGAGCCATGGCGAAGAACATCATGATTAGCAATGAGGTCTATAAACGCCTACGAGCAATCAAGAGGGATGATGAATCGTTTAGCGAGCTAATTAGAAGGCTGCTCAACTACCAGAAGACGAGCGTGCTGGACCTTGCAGGGGAATGGCCATTTTCCAAGGAAGTCACCAGTGAGCTAGAAGAGTATCTCGAAGATTCGTGGCGGAAGGGGTGGCGAGAATGACTCTGCTCTCACTGGATTCATCTTTTCTGATTGATTTTCTATCGGGGGAAACATCTGCGGTAGAAAAGATGAGGCAAATCGAGAGTGACGGCAATATGATAGCAGTCTCAAGTGTTGCTGTCTATGAGCTGCTTGTTCTGTCAGCAGGGGATAGACAAGCTAAGAGGACACAGAAGGCCCTAAACATGGTAGAATCACTTCTCTCTAGAATAGGGATTATTTGGTCATTTGAGGCTGATACCGCTCGTCTTGCAGCAGAGATACAGAGAACACAAATGGTCAAAGGAAAGCCTATCAGCGTCCGCGACCTGTTCATTGCCGCCTCATCTCTGGCAAACGGTTGTAATGTGGTTGTCACTAGAAATGTAAGGGATTTTATGGCCATTGACGGGATCAGGGTTGAAACGTATTGAACCTTGGCATCTACGGCACAGGCACGAAAAGGAGATATAGTTGCGCTGAGAGGACTACGCTCCTCGCTCTTCCTTCATTTCTTTATCTAAGTTCCAATAATTGAAACTCAGGAAGAGATTTGCTTGATGCAAAGATTGAGATGCCACCTCGCTAATAGAATACAGAGATGATAGAAATGCGAATCTACAGTGAGGATTTCGAGAATGGGGGACGAATCCCTAGTAAGTTTGGCTACAGGAAAGAGAACATCAGTCCTCATATTGCATGGGATAATGTTCCTAGGGGCGCAAAGAGTCTAGCTCTTCTCTGCAATGATCCAGATGCCCCAGTTGGAGATTGGATCCACTGGGCAGTACACTCAATAGATCCCAGTATCAAGGAGATTCCCAAAGGTGGACCTGTCCCTGGAGCGGAACTACAGAATGATTATGGCAAGAGCGGATGGGGAGGACCTGCGCCGCCATCAGGCGTTCATAGGTATTTCTTCACTCTCTACGCTATAGATGTCCCCCGGCTTGAAGGAGTAACCAAGAAGGATTTCAAAGAGAGATGTGAGGAACATAAGATCGACAAGGCTCAATTCATGGGAAGATATCCCTGAAGGCCTGTTTCTTATAATGCGAGTGAACCTTCAGAAACAGCTGTACTTCATCACTCTTACGACAACTCGCCTTTCAGACCAGAGAAAGAGATGTGAGTCACAGCCGGTTTCGGGGGGAGCTTTTCGCTCCCTCAATCTTCCCGTTCATCTTTGTTCTGACAGAGGAATAATGTCCAAAAGATATGAGTGCGAAGGTACATACCTGTTTTTCAAGGACATGATGAA
>CAYPUO010000257.1:0-5200 GCA_964413775.1 uncultured archaeon | reverse complement strand
CTCTCCGGGGTGTGTGAATGCAAAGTTGTAACACTGATCACGTCAGTAGGGGTAGCTAACCTAGACCAAGCGAGTCTAGGGACACCGGCAGATAGGCAGTTGGGCTGGGGCGGCACAGGGCTGACAAGAGATCAGCCCTGACCAATACTAGACTCAGAGGCGACGGAAACGTCTCATAGAGATTAAGGGCATAAGTCTGGTTGACAGGATCCCGAAAAGCAACGGATCCTGGGTGGAAACACTGGCCTAGCGAACGTTTACATGCCGATTGCAGGGCGGTAGACATGACAAAAAACTTACCCCAGGGGTAATCTCTAGCCGGTCGACAAAAGGCGAGGCGATTAAATATCCCATTGCTAATTCAATAGGTGATACCGATGGAACGTTGGCGTGTGTCAGACGGTGTGGACAATGAGGAACGCATATCGTTTAGACGCAGGTTCAAGGTATCCGATGGCTTGAAAGAAGCCCTAGCTGCAAATGAGAATATTGCTTATCTAGCAGGCGCATCCGATGACGTCCACCTTGGTAAAGGTGGCAAGGAAGGATATGTCTTTGACATGGAATCCAAGTCAAAGCATTGGCTTACCGACATAGTGGTGCCCGTGCTCAAGCAAGAACAACTCAAGGCGAAGGAGGTTGCGGTAAAACAACGCACAACCAGGCCTGAATTTCGCATTCAGATTTGGGAACAGGCTCTTGTTAAGACCCTACGAATGATAACTGACCACCCTGGAATTATCCGGATGTGGGAAGAACCACAGCAAAGAGCTTGGGTGCGAGGACTTGCTGATGCAGAAGGATCAGCAACTCGCAATAGCGAGAACCAACCTCAATTTAGCATCTATAACCAGAGTCTTGAGAAACTGAAAGTTGCAGGCGAAATCCTTGAGAAGGATGGTATCCATTTTGGCCTCTACCTGCCAAAAGGTAGAGATGTTTGGCAATTGTATATATCAGGACGTGAGAACCTGAAACGCTTTCTGGAAGTGGGTCCTGGGGTAACTCATCCAGAAAAGCGATCATGCTTGTTGCAGTACTTCGCTGAGTAGCGCCGACTAGGGACCCTAAACAGAGTTGTCGCGTGCAAGAGTTCATATCGACCACGCGGCTTGCTTCCTCGATGTCGGCTCTTGGTATCCTGGCGTTGCATAAGACGCCAAGGGTGCGGGTGCTCACCGATTAAAACCGAACGTGAGCTGGGTTTAGACCGTTGCGAGACAGGTTGGTTTCTATCTATTGGGACTGTTGGATGTCTGAGAGCAACATGATACCGGTACGAGAGGAACGTATTGTGGTGGCCTATGGTGTACCCGTTGTCCGATAGGGCACCGCGGGGTAGCTAAGCCATAATGGATAAACGCTGAATGCATCTAAGCGTGAAGCCAGACTTGAAAATAGATATCCACTTAAACGGCGACCTCCTAGAGAGGGCATGGGACTGGTGACAGTAACGTGTAGTCGTGAAACGAGGGATCTGCTAGAAGAGCAGGTAAATAGGGCAGGGGTGTAAGTACCAAGCTTCGGCGAGGTATTCAGCCTACTGCTACTAATTCCCGAGGCGAGCAGTTTCAAAGTGCATCTCGCACAGTACCTAGAGCAGGTCAAGGATTGTACAGGACGTACGATTGCGAAAAGAAATCATCCTCTGCTGACTATTCTTGCTTTTCAGTAGCATATTCTGTAGCTTGTGGAAGATTGAATCAATTGTGTGATAGCTTATTCCATGTGACTATATCTTCAATATCCTCTCTGCTGGTTATTTTGGCGATTGAGATGCAAATGCCACTTGTTTTCTTGGACTTGATTACATTCAGTGCACAGATACTGGCTATGAAACTAAGAGCTGATAACGCAGTGAAAAATGCCAACAAGGCATTCAAAGGAAACCAAGCATAGATGTTCAAGAGTACGAGAAGAACAAGGAAGATTCCTTCTATCGCAATATGCTTTCCATTAACAAAGGGTGCGCAGGATACAACATAGTTCTGCTCTACCGTCATGTTATCACTATTCTTTATGGA
Organism: uncultured archaeon; assembly: GCA_964413775.1. Lineage (GTDB taxonomy): Archaea > Asgardarchaeota > Thorarchaeia > Thorarchaeales > Thorarchaeaceae > MP5-2226. The sequence goes on along the minus strand of CAYPUO010000257.1, from coordinate 3,176 downwards.
GAAAGAAACATTGCCAATTCGATGAACAGTGATATCGCCCACTTCAAAACCAGTAGATGCGAGCGCCTCGAAATGTGCCCCTTCATGCAAGGCAGTTGAAATGATGATATCGATTAGATATATGGCTAAGTACATGCTCAGATATACGACATTGAGCAGGTACCAATTAGCGTTCACCAGAATTGAGATTGATGACACAAGGAAGCTGACTAGGCAGAGTGCAAGAGCTTTTGACTGCATCACCTGTGATTTTGCGATTTGGAGTATTTTCAATCCTACCACACATTATGCGTGAGCGTCGCGCATAATAACGGTTGTCTCTTGCATTTTCAATCTTCAGACCGCTTCGTCTCTATGGTTTCCTGCACGAGTGAGAGCTCGGCTAGCTTTAGGACTTCTCTTGCTTCATAGCATGTTGTCAAATTCGCAGGAATGCTGGCATCTATCTCCAAACATAAATACACTATAGTTAATGTATTAAGTCAATTGGTCCGGGAATGGTGGACTGCTTGAAACAAGAGATGGTCACATGACAGCAACAGGAAAAATCACACCGCACCTCTGGTTTGACAAAGAAGCCGCGGAGGCTTCCAGATTCTATACGTCTGTCTTTAAGGACTCGAAAATCCAGAGCACGAGAGTCATTCACGATACTCCTTCTGGCACGGCAGAATTTGTGACCATAGATCTGCTAGGGCAGGAGTTCATGCTGATCAGTGCTGGTCCTTTCTTCAAGTTCAATCAATCAGTGTCGTTTCTTGTGGCTTGTAACACCAAGGACGAAGTCGCTGCAATATGGGAGAAGCTCGCGGAAGGTGGTACTCCGTTAATGGAACTTGGCGAGTATCCATTCAGTGAGAAATACGGCTGGGTGCAGGACAAGTATGGTCTCTCATGGCAAGTTATGTTCTCAAGTGACACTCCGATAAAGCAGAGGATCATTCCCACCCTCATGTTTTCAGGCGATGTGTCCGGCAAGGCTAGAGATGCGCTTGGGTTCTACACATCAGTGTTTCACAATGCAAAGGCGGGCGACATCTTGGAGTACAGCAAAGGCGAGGAGCCAGATCCGGAAGGGACAATAAAACACGCCGCTTTCACTCTCGAGGGCTATGATTTCGCAGCTATGGACAGCGCGCGAGTTCACAACGCCTCGTTCAACGAGGCTGTTTCTTTCATGGTAAACTGCACAACTCAGAAAGAGATTGACTATTACTGGGAGAGGCTCTCTGCAGACCCGAAGGCAGAACAGTGTGGCTGGCTGAAAGACAAGTATGGGCTCTCATGGCAAATTGTCCCTACTGTACTGGGTAAGATGCTCGGTGACAAGAGCGAAGCACGAAGGGCAAGAGTGACCGAGGCTTTTCTAAAGATGAAGAAATTCGATATTGCAGAACTAGAGAGAGCATACAGAGGATAGACCGAGTGTCTGCGTAGCCTTGTGTTCTTCAAAAAACCTGCAACGACGTTCGGCATTGATTTCTGGGTGCTACCTCCGCTTAACAGCTGTCGGAGTGCGAGATACATTGGCGCGTTTCACTTGCTGCCCCAAGATAAGTACTCCAAGTGGATAGCTTGGTATAGGGATATAGATTTCCGGCAGTGTGCCCGCCGTAGTAGCAAGCATAGACAAATCTATCCCGAAGAGGTAGACTGAGAGCGACAGAAAGAGGACTATTGGCACTACGAAGAGCTTGTATTCAATTATACGCCGTTCGTAGAGAATGAATGAAACGGCAATCAGTGAACCCAACGGTACTCCTATGAAAGGCATCAGAGCAGCATTTGACTGAATCACACCATATCCAATATGAAATGCATAGACAGATGTAATTACTCCTATGCATGTCTGACCGATATGATACGAGTTGGGGTAGTACGTGAGATAAGGTTCTCCAAAAATGAAGGCCGATGGAACTAGTAGACCTGTGAGAAGAATAAACCACTTGGTAGTCTGCTTAATCTCTTTTCCATATCTGGTATGGACCCAGACCATAAGGGGATAGAATAGGACTGCTAGGCTCAGGAATATCAGAGCAATGGGATAGAATATGAAGAACTCACGAAATATCTGTACGCCTATTGCATCCCATACGATATTTCTTACACCTCTTCCTGACCAAAACCGCGTCTGAATCTGAAGTGCTGCTATGACTAGAGAAACTGTGCCCAAGAGCAATGTCGTAGCAAAGACTGGGATTACGGACTTTTGACTCCTGCCTTCAAGCTTTGAACGTTTCCAGAAGACTGCGTAGATGGCAAGGCCAACTCCAATATATCCTACTGTCCAGAGAAACACTTTGTCTGGGACATTGAGTTCAACTGTATCATTCTGGTTCACTCCAAAGTAGTCTGTAACTATTACTCTGGCCATATGATGTCCTGGGCTAATTGATATCGGACCAGTTGAAATAGAGTCAATAAGCCCTGTAACTCTCGATAGACTGCTCTCAACATGTCCGTCCAGATAAACCGTATAGCTTTTGCATCCCCCAGAGATTGACCAGCGAACCTCATACTCAAACATGTATTCTATGATCACTCCCGCAGACAATCTAAGCGGAATGTCAATTGGATCTAGATGATAGTAGTTGGGACAGTAGATTAGTTCAACGAATTCGCCAGCAACATAGTCTGATACGTTGAATGGACCTAAGGTGACCATGGGATTTTGAGGCGGATCTGGATTATGATCAGCGGCTGACTCAACGGGAACACTCTCGAAGACGTGTTTTGGGATAATGGGGAGATACCCTATTTCGTGAAGATGCCAATATGACTCCGTTGAGAACTCGACCACAACATCTTCATTGCGCACATAAGCCGCCGTTAGGCTTGACAGGGCATCATGCAGCCAGCCCCCTTCCATCTCCTTATAGTAGTTGAAGCTAAAGGCAACATCCTGAGCAGTGCAGGGAGAACCATCTGTCCAGACTGCTCTTGGGTCCAGTTGTAACGTTATGCGAGTCAAGCCTTCTGGTATTTGTTCATTATCTGCGTGTGTTTCAATTGTCCAGTTTATTGCGAGGAGAGGTCGGTCCTGTCCATCAGGGTACCGCCTGAGTAGCGAGTCATACATCATGTCGAGGGGCTCGCCAGATCTCAACTTGCTAGAGTTCAACAGGTTAAAAGTCGAGATATCCTCAGACATGCCAATTCTAAAGATGCTACCATAG
>CAYPUO010000256.1:0-5209 GCA_964413775.1 uncultured archaeon | reverse complement strand
TTGGCGAGGCAGGGTTTTGAGGAGGGAGATAGTCACGTAACTCAACGTAATCAATAGCTGGGAGCCAGTAAGGATCCACCCAAAGAATCGCAGGGTAGCCTTCATCGATCGCATTCTTCATCTTATCGAATGCTTCATCGGACCCATCTACTAGTTCCATGTTGAATCCAGCACGAGCCCAGAGTGGTTCAGCAGCCTGAATCCAAGGAGAATTCGAATCAAAGTATGCTATGTAATCAACTCCAAGGAGTTCAGCAATTGCTGGAATCTGCTGTTGCTGCCTGAATCCCATTCCAGCCACGAATAGCTGAATATCTTCAATCATGATGTAGGCAGCAGAGAATCCGATGCCTGATGCTGCAAAGAATTGGCGCAAGTCTATATCAATACCAGCATATTGGAGAGCCATATCAACAGAACTCCAATAGCAGAAGCCATTCACCTCTTGCTATACATATGGAATCCCTTCGATGTGACCATAGCCGGTATTACTCGGGCCGACTTCTTGTGTCAGCCCATTTGGAGTGGAAAGAGGGCTAGATAGTGGCACCCCAAAGAGTGCCACCATCGTAAGAACCAATGCCACGCGAATCGGATTGTGTTTCACTACGTTCCCCACTCCATCCCTACTCAGGCCGTGAAAGGTTTCGTATTCCCGATACCAGTAAGACAGCTCCCACCCATAGGAGAATAGCTGGTCCAATCAGTGTAAAGAAGACCTCAAAGCCAAGTACACCAAGTATCGACTCGATCACTACGTCCATGTCTGTAATGGCTAGGAAAATCAATGTGAATATCGAAGACATCATGGCAAACATTGGTATCATCATTGCCATCATAACGTTCGACTGGTGAGCAGGAGACTTGGTGTCCTCGTAGTTGGGATTCCTTGCGGTAATCCCCATTGCCACCATGGAAGATCCAATGACGACTAGGAGTCCGAAACCGTATAGTCCTAGGGCTTCAATAATGGTCAGATGAAATAGAAAGACCATTACTACTGTGGGTACCATTGCAACGAACAGATTTGCAATCGTAGCCATTGCAACACGTGACTTGACGAACTTTGATGCTCCATTAGGACTACCCTGAAGTATCCAGAGCTGGTCACGACTCTCAAGGAATGCAATGCCCGCATGGGGAAATCCACCAGCAAGTGCAAACATCATTCCAAAGACGCCGGTTAGCTCCATGAAGGGGATGCCTCCAGAGTCGAATTCGCTCATGAAGTTAATCATCACTGGCAAGACAACAGCTAAGACTATCCCATAGAATAGCTTCGAGAGGTTCTGGGCTTTTCTGAAATAGTCCTTCATGTTAATGGCCATGAGAGTGCCAAATGGGCCGCTGTTCGCTCTGCGGATACCTCGTATGAAGAGGTTCTCAGAGCGGATGGTAGTGATTCGTTCGGTCCGCGCTCCTGCGCTGATTGTGAAGATTCTATCGCATGACAATAGGGCCCCACCAAAGACCAAGGACGAGAATCCAAACATCAGGACTGCACTCGTCAATAGATCGAGTTCCAAGATAGAGCTGAAGCCAAGTATCTGCGAACCTGTCAATCCAATGCCATTGAAGGCAATAGTCACCCAACTTATCACATCCGCACTCCATGTAAATGGTAGGAGCAAGAACGCATTTATCCCAAGAGTCTGTGTCATCGGCCCCATAGCGAACATTATCGCGTACATCGGAAGAATGGCAGCAATAGCCACGATGATCGAGAGAGCCTTGGCGATGTCATTTCCGCGGGAGGAGTCTCCAAGCCGAGACTGAATAGCAGCAGTCAAGAACGATGAGAGCCATAGTGCGGAAATAGCTGAGAATGCTAACACACCATAGATGAGTGCTTGGCCAAGCATGGGCACTTCATAGACTGCCATGAATGGAGAGATGATTATCGGAGCCAAGATCAGTACTACAAGCCCATACAGAGGAGCAAGCCCTAGGAAGTTTCCTGTTAAGATGTCGCGAGTCTTCACATTGTTTGACAGGTAGAGCTCCCAGTGGCCAATCTTGATCTCTTCAAGCCCTCTTGCAAGAGGGAAGAGGATCAGGATAAGCCAGACAAACATCATTACAGACCGCATTAGTCCTGGGAACATGGTCAACAGCATGAGTCTAATCTGCTCCAGGGGGATTATTGCTGTAATGACTCCGACCATCATCAGCGGTGCTGCATAGACAGCCCAGACAAGGCCTAGAACATACAACAGTAAGGTGAAGAGCTTTCTGTGGTGCCTAAAACCAACTGTAAGCACATAGAACTCGGCCTTTGCAATAGTGAGCCAGTTCCTTGCCACTCCTTTCACCTCCAAGCAAGTAGAGTGGCACGGTCCACTTTGCCGCCAACGATCTTCAAGTAGGCATCCTCTAGGTCCCTAGCACCTGTGGACTCTATGATTTCCTGTGGTGAACCAGAGACAATCAGGTTTCCACCATTAATAATGCCAATAATATCACAGACATCCTCTGCGAAGTCAGTCATGTGAGTACAGATGAAGAAACTAGTATCCGTCTGCTCAGCTAATGCTAGTATAAGCTCCTTGACCAGTGCACTTGCCGCAGGGTCAAGCCGTGAAGTGGGCTCGTCAAGGAAGACCAGCTTTGGTTCATGAAGTAGAGTTGATGCAATGAGGACTTTCTGTTTCATACCAGATGAATAGGACTCAAGCAGATCATCCTCTCGGCTTTCCAGACCTAACATACCAAGTAGACTGCGTATTCTCTTGTCTAGTCCTGCACCGTTTTCATCATTCAATGCCCCAATGAACTCAAGGAACTCCCTGGCAGAGAGCTTTGAGAAGAGACCTGGTGATTCAGGGAGCAGACCTGTCGCCGCCTTTACCTCATTCCTGTGGGTGGCTACATTATATCCGCAGACTTCTGCGTCGCCACTCGTCTGTTTCATGAGACCTGAGAGTATGCGGACAGTGGTCGTCTTGCCCGCTCCATTTGGACCAAGGAATCCAAACCTGCTGCCTGTCGCAACCTCCAGGTCCAGATCACGCACTGCCTGGACCGTATCGAAGGTCTTCGACAGCGCTTGTGTCTTAATTACGTGTCCATTTCTAGTCATTTTGTTTCACTTTTTCAGGTGTTATTGGCAAGATTCACCATCCAGAACTAGTTATGAATTGGTAAAGTCTATGATGGAACTTGGTCAATTCTTCAGTCCTAGTGGTAAATTTTAGCACTAATCTTGGTAAACATTATACTTGTAAGTTTATAAAACTTCACTAGAAAACAATACGATTTCCAAGGTGGAAAGCCCATCTTCAATTGGCGTGCTGCTCGTTCATTATCTCCCTCGGAGATCTAGCAACAGGAGTTTAAGATATTCCAAGCATTCAATCAAGCAATCGAACCTCTCATCGCACAAGAGTATTTTGTAGAAAACAAGAACACAACCATAATGCCTTGCCGAAATTTAATCACGTCAGAGAGAGAGGTCTTAATGAGGTACAAATGAAGGAAACGACAACCACAACGACAACAAATCCGGGAGGCGGCTACGGAATCCGGGCTGCCAACTATCTCAACAGTAGGCGCGATGATATAGCCTTCTATTGGATGTATAACTCGACCTTTGTGAATGGGCGACTATCTGAATTCTATCAGGCATCTCGTGCTGGTGCTTACATAGACGGAGTGAAGATGCAGCGTACCGATTCAGGAGCAAACATAGAAATTCTCTTTGCTCCATGGAGCGAGAACATAACAGGACTTGGTTCTATCAACGAGTCAATATGGGAGAATCTAGGCGGCTCTCTCGTTGATGGCGCTATCGGACTTATGGCTGACAATCCTGACCAAGGAACAGTGGTATGGAACACAGGTGTTCCCACTCTGATCATTGAAATATTCTTTGACGATAACACGTTCTTTTCCCTTGGGTATAGCTCGGCAAACAGCTTGGTGAACCTGAACAATGGTACTTGGACAGGTGGGTTCACAGAATGGGGTTGGCCTGAAATCTCTAGTACAGGCACTAGATACAATCTTCTTGCGAATGGACTACTAGATGCACCAATGGATGCCTTCTATGCAGCCATAACTCAGAGTGTTGTCTATCCCACTAGCTGAAACCAGCATCCAGAGAAGAACCGACCCAACGCTCAGTTGGACGCGTTTTTATATAAGGATGCTCTGAGCCTTAGTGGTTCAATGCGAGGGGATACTGCTGAGCGAAGACCAGCATGACCTGATTAACAAGCTCCTGAAAGGACGTACAATGAGTGTATATACCCTTCTTCTCACTCAAGAAGAGCTCGGCGTCAGAGAAATTCAGAGGGCCCTGCACTTTTCTAGCCCGAGTCTTGCCCTACATCATCTGACAAAACTTGTCGAGCTTGGGCTTGTCGAAAAGGATGTCCATGGTAACTACAGTGTAACGAAAGTAGTGAGGGCTGGGTCTCTGTCCCTCTTCATCAGAGTGGGCAGACGACTGCTCCCTAGATTCCTCTTTCTTGCTACAGTGTATATTGGCATGCTGACAGTCTATGTCTGCCTCTATTTAGAGTGGCCCCCAACAGGCAGAGACCTAATGTTTGTCAGTCTATGTCTGGTATCAACTGTAATCGTCCTATATGAGAGCTGGAGAGTCTGGAAATTGTCTCCATTTTGATATCTGAGGCTCTGTGTGAAAAGTCGATGGGATAACACAAGGATATGTGACCAGACCGACTGGATCACATGACCTATGACATACTGGATATAGCATGACGCAGACAGGTCTCGTCACCATGAGTTTCTTCTCGACGCACTTATCAAGCTTAGTACTATAGTCCCTACCGAGACCTCCGCCTTCGGGCGACCAGCAGAGTTCCCGCTCCCCACCCTCTTCATCCTGTTGGGGCACAAATTCGATTCAGGACTCGGTTATCCCACCTTCGTAGCACAGCTCGCCTCCACTCCTCAGCGCCTCCGCCGCATGGTCTAACTTGTAGCTCGAAGCGACCTCCTCCCGGACATGTTGCCGTGGACTCCATCAGGTCCTATCACTCCACTGGTGGAGAGTGGGCGTCCCTCCTGTTCAAGAGCACCCTGAAACGCTGGTTCACGGCACTCCTCGCAGCTGTGGACACGGACACCCTGCTGGTCCATACATCCAGTGTGAGGACTCGACCCGGAGGTGATGCGAAGCGCATGATTGGTCTTGTGAGACGCGTGCCCACCTCAAGGCTTGAGGTGGTCTCAAGCCTTGAGG
>CAYPUO010000255.1:0-5220 GCA_964413775.1 uncultured archaeon | reverse complement strand
TCATTGCACCACTGATACATGCGGAGTGACGAGTTGCCCCATGTAATCTGCCCAAATGAATTATTGTGCGTGGCCCTGATACAACTTCGAATAGTGACATATGTCAATGTGAGATGTGCTGCCTGTGGTGCTGTTGCGAGTTGTTTCCTCAAAATAGTCTAGGTCGTAACTCATATAACAAAGCCCTACTCAGTCGCACGTAGACTACATGGGTTTCAAAGGAGGCCCGTCGTTTGACTGATAATAGGAAAACCTACAACACTATTTTTGACTTGTTAGAAAAACACGATCACTGGATGAGCAACACGATTAATCTCATAGCCTCAGAGAATGTCAGTTCGCCAGCAGTCAGGTCTGCAATAGTGAGCGACTTCAGAGACCGCTATGCTGAGGGATGGCCTGGAGAGAGGGTCTACGCAGGGTGCAAATACATCGACCAGGTGGAGATCATCTGCCAGAACCTTGCAAAGGAACTCTTCAGGGCTGAGTTCGCTGATGTCAGGCCCATATCGGGTGTTGTTGCGAACCTAGTCATGTACACTGCAGCCATGGACCCGGGCGACAGGATGATGGCGCTCTCCATCGCACACGGCGGCCACATCTCCCATGCACGAGCAAACCTTGGCGGGACCGCGGGTCAGATCAGGGGTCATAAGGTCCAGAACTGGGTCTTCGATGAGAAGGAGTTCAATATCGATGTCGATGCGAGCATTGACAAGATCAGGAAACTCCAGGAGAAGGGGGATGAGGTCAAGTTCCTGCTCTTCGGTGGCAGTGTCTTCCCGTTCCCGCACCCTGTGAAGGAGTTCAGGGATATCGCAGACGAGTACGGAATGACCATTGGATATGACTCTGCGCACGTCTCAGGCCTTATTGGTGCAGGGCGATTCCAAGACCCGTTGAGAGAAGGCGCAGATATCATGACGCTTAGCACCCACAAGACATTATTCGGTCCACAAAGAGGATGCGTTCTCGGGCGTAGTGAATTCGCTGATAGAATCAAGCGAGCCGCTTTTCCGGGCATGCTGAGTAACCATCACCTCAACACCATGGCAGGATTCGCTATTGCCCTCACTGAGATGCTGGAGTTCGGCAAGGACTATGCTGATCAGGTAATCAAGAACGCACGAGCATTAGGCGAAGCGCTCCACGAGCGCGGCTTCCAAGTGTTCGGGGAGCATAAGGGCTTCACCGAGTCACACACAATCCTCGTGGATATCACTGAAACCCCTCTAAAACATGGCAATGTCGTTGAAGAAACCCTTGAGGATGCGAACATCATCATCAATCGTAATCTGCTGCCATGGGACAAGAAACGTGGCCGTGACTATCGAACCCCCGGTGGCATCAGGTTGGGCACAAGTGAGATGACCAGACTTGGCATGAAAGAGTCCGAGATGGACGCCATTGCAGAGTTCATCACCAGGGTTGTGATGAAGCAAGAAGATGTCAAGAAGGTCGCGGCAGATGTTTCAGAGTTCCGCAAGGACTACCAGAAGGTGCAGTTCGCGTTTGAGAACGAAACAGACGCATATGCACATCTAAGGTTCAGATAATAGCCCATCAAATGAATTGTCTTGGTTCCTCTGGAGGAAGATATGTGGAAATCAGTGAAGCCCAAGACCTCATCCGAAGAATCTACCTTGAGAGAGACAGAGAGAGGGGAATCGACAGGACACTCCTGCGAGCTTTTCAGGAACTTGCCGAACTGAGTGATGCGATGAGTAAGGAAAGACCCATGAATGACATACGAAGCGAAATGGCTGATGTCTTTGCATGGGTCATCTCTATTGCTAATCTTCTGGATATAGACCTTGGAGAAGTACTTCTCAGCAAGTACAATAATGTCTGTTCTCGTTGCGGACAGAGCCCCTGCAGTTGTCCTTCTAAAGGGTGATGCTATCGGATCTTTCACTTATCGCTTTGATTCTGTGTTTTCTCCGTTTCGAGCGAGAATTGAGTAGATACTAGATGGGGTCCGAGCGATTTTGTACTTCTCCCAGAGGATTACTGCTATTCTTCCTGGATTATTGCCCTCCCTAGATAGCCTGAGAATCAGCTCTAGTTCCTCTCCTGTGGCCTTTCTTGTTTCTAGGGATTCAATAATCTCCGATATTGTATTCAATCTCTGTTGACGCTCAGCTGCGTTTCTGAACAAGGGGAGTTTCTGAGTTTTACAGATTTCGCTATGTTTTCCTATCACAACATTTCTGGTGTCGAAAAATGATACAATGTCAAATGTTGTAAAGAAATCCTTGATGAATTCTCGATTTGGGCCAGAGCCAATCCCCGTCCTAAAGACCCTGACTGATGCCCAACCATCTCCGTCTGCCAGTCCCTGAATGAATGCCACCCGCCACTCGCGTGGTGTTTCCAGGATCCACTTGGCATGTATCGGATAGTTTGACTTTGGCTTTGAGTGCCTGAGACCCAGCACTGCCCGTTCCACCCACGCAAAGAAGGGAGTAGTTTCCGAGCCCCAGACCATGCAGTGCTGTTTCTTGCCATGTCTGACCCTGATATCATCGGCCCATCTGTTGCTTGAGAACCCAAAGAGCCCCATCGCATACTGAAAGGCCTTCCCCAGACCCAGAGCCCACGGGTACTTCTTGGCCGCTGTGAACTGTACGTTGGCCGAACGCTCAATATTGTGTGAAAAACCCCCGTCCGACGTGATGAGCCCGAGGAGGTACATGAACTCTACCTCCAGCGGAAGACCACCATACTTATCCCTGAGTTCCTGCATCTCGGGTGTGTCCAGTTCCTTCAACTGTTTGATGACCTGCAGAATGTGCTTGGAGGACACGACTCGCTTGGGCACTTGGATAAACCTCTCAGGTTCCATCGTGACAATATTCAGCTTGAGGGGGAGCCACTTCTGCCCTGCTGGAAGCTCTGTCGTCGGGATGAGAGAAGCGTACTTAGCATACGTAGGCACTTGTGAGAATCTCAACCACTCGTTTATCGTTGTCCTGCCAATCTTGAGGCGCTTGGCTATGTCCTCAATGAGCCCTCCTTTCATGAACTCCTCCCAAAAGGTGAAGTACTTCATCGAGAACTCTTCATTTTGGGCCTGATTCAGAGAGTTCAGAAACTCGTCATAGAAGAAGAGTGTCTGGAGGCGCCTATCCATCTCAGCCAATGTAGTCACTCCATTCATCCTGCGTACGAACTCTCTGTAGACTTCCTCTCTCCATTCCATTTTGGTTTCTTCGAGGAAGTAGTAAATCCTCGGGCGGCCTGCTTTCCGGACAAGGTATCGTAGGGTTTCTAGGGGCAGGCCCAACTCCTTCAGCAGAGCAGGGACCTCTCCATAGTCCAAGTAAACCCATCCCTTCAGTTTCTTGACAAGCTTGAGATGTGTTCTTGCTCGTTCAATGAGCTTACGGAAATTCCGTCGAAACATGATCCCCATTGCATACCGCTGTATGAGGCCGAGTAGTTGCTCGACGGACTCAATGGGAATCCCAAGGAACTCAGGCTCCCAGAGATTGATACGATACCTGCCAACCCTCTTGCTTGCGGCCAAATCTCGTCGGGGTTTGAGCCCATGCTTCTTGAAGAACTTGCGGATGGTTGACTCGTGGTATCCCGTCCTCTCTGCAATCTCCCTGAGAGTCAGTCCATCCCTGTAGTGGAGATTCTTCGCCTTCTCGACATCGAGGCTACATCGAGGCACTCCCGCGGGTCGGGGAGTCCAGTTCTGCTCCTTGAAGATCCTCTGGACTCGCTTTGTAGACTTATACCCAAGTTTCCGGGAGACTTCGAGCATAGTCAGGCCCTCGTCATAGTAGAGGGCTCGTACTGCCTCGATCTCCTCCTGCTCTGTAAGAAAGGAGGACAGGATGCTCCTAGGGGCCTTTTCGGTATTCTTCTGAGTGTACTCCATAATTCTTGCTGGTACGAAACCCCCGAGCCACTCAGTGATCTTCCCTTCAGATATCTCAAGTTCAGTACTTAGCTTGTGGATCTGGCTGCTACTGAAGCACTCCTCTCCGTCCTTCACATACGTGGCAATCTGGCCCTGCTCTCGCATGGCACATATCTGAAACCACTTACTCATCTCTTCAAGTTCATCCGAAAAGATCATGTCGTCAAAGGCCTTGCGCAGTTCCTCCTCGCTCTGAGGAAGCCCTATCTCTCTGAACTCTCTCAGATATTCCCGCCAACGATACTGGGTCTCTCGTGCTAACAGGTCGCGGAGCTCTTCAGGCACAGACTGATAGTGAGCCCATTCCCTTGCCGCTTCCGGGTCGATGTGCAGCTCCTCACCAAGTCCGTCGATGGCTTTCTCCAGTGCTTCCCCGTCGTCCAGTTCTTCTTTCAGGCGTTCTCTGAAGTACAGATAGCGCTCTATCTCTTCCCTTGCCTCTTCGTCATCTCGAAGTCGTTCCTGTCCGTGCCGGGTCATGAGTTCCTCAAAGTCCTCCTCGTCCTGCAACCGTCTTCTAATTCTCTCTCTGAATGGTTCCTTCTCCTCCTCAGTGAGCGACTCCCAGATGCGGTCCGTTTCCTCATGCCATTCCCGAAACATTCTTCGAATGCGGTCTTCTCGGGTCTCGGGGAAGAGGCTTGGCCAGAGCCGCTTCTCCTGTTCCTGGTTTTCTTGCTGCTCTTCTCCCTCCTCAGCTTTCTGTTCGGCATGCTCCTTCTGAGTACCTGACTCTTCGAGACTGTTCTTCTGTTCGCTGCTCGCTTCGGGAACATCTTCATGGGTCCTTGACCGAGGCCTCTCCATCTGGCGTGGTCGCTCGGTCTGCTCAGCCTGCTGCTCACTGTCTGTGGTATGCTCTGTAGACTCCTTAGATGACTGTGTGTTGGTCGCACTCTGTGGATGTTCGTTCTCTTCGGACGCCTCAGCGTCCTCCTTCTGCTCAGAAGACTCGGGTCTTGTCTGTTCCGTGGCCACTTCCTGTCGTTCGTTCTCGACCGTGGCCTCTGTTTCTGTTTCAGCGTGTTCTGAGCTCTCGGTCTTGACCACATACACTTGGCCGCTCCCATCTTCATAGGTCGAGTACCCCTCTTCTGTGTCTGCCTCTCCAGAGGGTGTGCTCTTCTCTTCCTCCTCTTCCTTGACCTCGAGGTCCTTCTGCTCCTTCTCGTCTAGTTCGTCCTCTATGTCCTCGACAAACCTCTCGCGCCACCGTTCCCTCAACTCATCAGGGTCGATTCCCTTCTATTCCATGGATTCGAGTATACTGGTGATTTCAGACAGGTTAC
>CAYPUO010000254.1:0-5227 GCA_964413775.1 uncultured archaeon | reverse complement strand
CAGTGATGACCCCTCCTGCGACTCACACCTGTATCAAATGTCGTGTTACCATACATGTCTCGGTTTCGTTCTCTCTCAGTCTGATGAATCAGGTCCGTTCCAGATTATTGCTAACATTATCCGGGAGATTTCTGCTTACTGATGAAGGACATGTATGATGCAGGCAAGTAGCCGGTGATCACAAGGCTCTTTCTAAGGCGTACAGCTTTTTTCAGATGCTTCTCATGTTTCGGAGTCTTCTTGGCGCGCTTGAGAATCCGACTCATATAGTGCCTTTTCGTCTGTTGTGGGAATTATCTCATCTTGTGCTCTTCTTGCAGCAAAGGCAATTTCGCAGGGGATTGCGTCGAGTCTTCGTAATCCACACATCCCTATTACCAGCAGATGAAGAGCATCGGAGACTCTAGAGAAGGCGTTTGGGCGGTCACCGAATTCTCGATGCTACTGTTATTCGTTAGAAACTCAATCCTTGGCATGTGCCACCGGTGGTCATCAGATTTTTTCCCCCTCTGGACTGGGCCGCAACCGCTGGCAAACTAATAGTGAATCGAATCTTATCAACGTCAACTGCTTCGTATTTCAAGAGGCCGCTGAATCTGTTGACTACCATTCTCGTAGAGAACAGGTCCAGTCCCATGGTTGTCTTCTTGGGCTTCAGCTGGCCGAGTATGGAATCCACAAGTTCTTGGTCTAGGTGACTGCCTTTGTAGATGAAGGCAATATCTACATTCTGTCCATTGTCTGCGACTTCTATCGACAGCGACGTCAAGGGTCGCATGCTTCTCTTGGCGATGAATGACATCAGATTGAGCAGGGCAACACTCAAGAATTCGTTTGCCATGACCCATATGGCGCTTTTTTGGTAGTTTATTCTTATCTCAAGGTTCTCAAAGCCTGATTCTGAGCGAAAGTTGTTCACAGCGTGAATAAGGCATGAGTAAACATCAAGGGGATACGACTTGACCTCCCCGATTTCTTTCAGCCTTGCCAGCATTCGAACTTGTTTTGTTGAAACATTCAATTGCTGAATCCGCTCATAGGAACCTTCCAGAAACTCATTTGGCTTCTCGTTCATTTCGAGTGATATCACATCCAGAGCTCCAATTACCCCTTGTAACATGTTGCCCACTTCGTGGCTCCACATGTTCAGATAGTACTCACTCTCTAGCACAGAATGTTGAAGTTCGCTCGTTCTCTCTGAAACCAGTGCCAGAAGTGACCTATGTGGCTCGACTATGGCGACTGCAACCATTGAAACCGCAAGGAAGGAAACACCTGCAAGCATAGATCCAAGTCCCATTATCTCGCTCATTTGAAAGCTCGTAGTCTGCATCCCGAAGTAGACCATGGTTAGCAGCCAGAGTACGCAGGCATATACCCGTGAGAGGGCTGTGTGGTTCTGGATCTTTAGCCACTGGCCGCCATTCTTTGCGATTCCAACAGCCATTAGGACCAAGAAAGCGAACATCACAAGAATGCCCGATACTGTTATCTGGCCTGAGGAGCTGCTAAGAATGAAGACCGGTTCTGGTGCGGCTACAAAAGCAAAAGCAACAGCCGGAACAACAACTATTCCGGCTGTGAAGGTCAGAGCTTCCAATCTCCTGGTCGCATGCTTGTTCTCGGCGAAAGTGCGGAGTGCAACGCTCAGGCCCACAACAAAAGCAAGAAGTGCTACTATGGTGACATTGCGTTCTTTAGAGGAAATGAAAGGGAATGGAAAGCTGTTTACCTCATGGGAAATGAAGTATAGAAATGCCAGCAGAAATATGTCCGCACTGCATATCGAGTACAATAAGTCTCCGTAGTTTTTCTCTTGCATATAGAAAATAAACGAATGAGATGCCACTACTGCTGACATTCCAGCTAACAAAACAATCACAAATGCTAGCCAAGACTCGAAGACATCTGTCTGAATGACTTGATACACAAAGGGCTGAGTTAAGCTATAGGCAAAGAGTGAGAAAAAGAGGATAAACATGATTGTAAGGATGACATTCATAGAACTCAGCCATTTTCTCTGTGTCAAGTGGAATCCCCGGTCCAGTTATATTGAGTCATTATTCCAAGGTTAATTAAGAGTTACTGCGACACTCATTTCTGAGAGCACTGATACTCGGTCATTCTGAGTGAAACAGAGATATGGCAGTTATGACTCAGTTCCATGCTGCGACTAGAGATGAGTACATGAGAGTCAAGATTCGAGGCGCAAGAGAGCACAACCTAAAGAACATAGATGTCGACTTAGGTGATGGTCTAACTGCCGTATGTGGTGTTTCAGGCTCAGGGAAGACATCACTGATCTTTGACACACTCTATAACGAATCTCGAAGGAGGTTCCTTGAGGTCTTTAACGCAAGTCGTGAAACCTCAATACTATCTCCATCTGATGTTGACTCTGTGACTGGAGTTGGTCCTACTATTGCTGTCGGACAGAATCTTCTGAACCGTAACCCCAATTCGACACTCGCATCGGCAGCAGGCATGCATCCGTTCCTGAGAATCCTGTTTGCCCGGTTTGGAGTGCGGCACTGCCCTTCATGTGGAGCTGAGTTCTCACGCTCGTCCGAGGATGAGATAGTCGAGAAGCTCAGGCAGCTTGCCAGGGGGGTTCAGTCACGGTTGGAGGCATACTCGTTCGACATAGTGTTGGCAGTCATAAGACTCTACTCGGCACATTGGCCAGTGAATTTTCGTCAGAATGTGTGATTGCAGACGGGAGCCCCATACATAAGAGAAGCCTTGACCCGGTTGAAGAGCATGATATTGAGGTTATCGTAGGCTCGTTTACCGGAAAGTCGAAGGTTAGCGACCTGCGCAAGTCTGTTGAGATGGCAATCGCGTTAGGGGCAGGTGCAGTTTCAGTCCATACGGAGAGCATGACTTTTGACTATTCACTAACAAATGTCTGTTCTCAGTGTGGTACATACTTCGGTGATCTGGAGCCAAAGCACTTCAATAGGGCATGCGAATACTGCAATGGTGCAGGTTGCCATCAGTGTGCCAACACCGGGATTCTTCCTCAGGCTGCTGCGGTTACACTTGCTGGGATGAGGTTCACCGAGCTTCTAGGATTGACTGTGGATGAACTCCATTCGAAATTCATGAACTTGGGTTTACCATCAACGGCGGGACGGCTACTAAAGGAGGTGGGAAGGCGACTTGAAGCACTGAGATCCGTCGGCCTTGGATATATCCAGTTGAATCGTCCATCTCCTAGTCTGTCACGCGGGGAGAGCCAGCGTGTAAGACTGTTTCTGTCTCTAACGAGTCGGCTTGAGGATATCGTCCATGTCATTGATGAGCCTACGATTGGTCAGCACCCAGCGGATACAGCCAGAGTTCTCCCTGCATTCAGAGAACTCCCCGGCCCTGTAATATACATCGAACATGATAGGATTGCCACAGCGTATGCTGATCATATAGTGGACATTGGTCCTGGAGCTGGTCCTGCTGGCGGAGAAGTTGTGTTCTCTGGCACACCCGGGGGCCTGTGGAAGACCAACACCATTTCGGGTCGATACTTCAGTCTGCGAGATACTGTGTTCCAGCCTGAGAAACGAGACCCTCCTAGTGAGTTCATCACTGTTAGATCCGCGGACAAACATAACTTGCAGAAGATTGATGTTTCACTACCACTGGGTCGCCTTACGGTAATCGCTGGTGTGTCTGGTTCTGGAAAGAGCACGCTTGTTGAACATGTGCTGTTTCCTAGTCTTGCAAGGAGGGAACCAGAGGGCTGCCAAGAGATTGAAGGAAGGCATCTAAAGCCGGTCATGGTTGACCAACGGCCAATAGGCAAGAATCCCCGTTCGAATCCGGCCACATATACCAAACTGGCTGACACAATCCGTGACTTCTTCGCTTCCGAAACACATCTATCGAAGTCGCACTTCTCATTCAATACCACTGAAGGTGGTTGTCCAGCCTGTAAGGGCATGGGCGGAATTGAAGTAAAGATGAGGTATCTCCCATCCGTATAGATTATATGTTCTGAGTGCGAGGGACGACGATTAAAAGATGAGGTGCTAGAAACAACCCTTGAGCTGGCTGGACGGAAACTCTCCATCGCTGACTTCTATGACATGACAATTGCTGAGCTCCGAGGACTTATGTCCGATGAGCGGGTTCCAGCAAAGATGAAGTCAGGCATGGTGAGAGTGCTCGATGCACTCATTGAGATAGGTCTGGGATATCTCACCTTGGGGCAGCCATCCCCGACTCTCAGCGGCGGTGAGAGTCAGCGAGTAAAACTCACGAAATACTTAGGGAAGCGTATCCTGAAGGATACAATCCTCTTTCTGGATGAACCATCCACAGGACTTCATGCTGCTGACCTTTCAGTCCTTCTGAAGGTTTTCGACAAGCTAGTCAAGTCTGGTGCAAGTCTTGTTGTTGTTGAGCATAACTTGGATGTCATCAGGAGCGCAGATTGGGTGATTGAGCTGGGTCCTGGAGCTGGTCCAGATGGAGGAAGAGTTGTCTATTCCGGACCTGTGGATGGTCTTCTCTCCGCAAAACGCAGTCCTACTTCCGAAGCTCTCAGAGTAGAGGCCAGCGTGGTACCTTCAGAAAAAGGTGCAGCTGTTCCAGATTACGTTTCTCAAAGCATCTCCATAAGAAGGGCGTCAGCAAACAATCTCAAGCATATCGACCTTGATATACCAAAAGCAAATCTAACCGTTGTGACAGGAGTTTCTGGCTCAGGCAAGAGTTCGCTGGTACGCGATGTGCTGCAGGCAGAGGCCGAGCGTCGGTTCTATGAGACCCTGTCTGTCTACGAACGGCATTCGACACGTGAGGGGCCCGAAGCACCAGTGGATAGTGTTTCTGGCCTCGGCGTCACTCTGGCCATAAGTTCCAGACGGCGGCGAGGCTCCGGTTTCTGGTCCGTCTACGCTCAGCGAACAACCGTAGGCTTAGTCAGTGAGATATCTACGAACCTGCAGGTGTTGTTCTCAAGGATAGGTCAGCGTCGCTGTCCGGCATGTGGTGAGGTACTTGGACACCAAGAGAAATGGATATGCCATAAGTGTGGGTTTGAGGAGCCTCTCTTCAGACCAAGAGACTTCTCTTCCAGGACGTACACTTCTTCATGTGAGGTGTGCAGTGGCGTGGGCAGCAGGCATGTCCCGGTCCCAGAAAGGCTCATCATATCCTCGGAAAAGGCAATCTGTGATGGCGCAATGTATTCGCCAGGCTATTTTCCTAGGGGGTATTTCTGCAC
>CAYPUO010000253.1:0-5231 GCA_964413775.1 uncultured archaeon | reverse complement strand
GTCGTCGCTCGATTCTAAAAGGGAACTGGTTTAATCAAGTATCAAGTCTGGACGACAAACACTGGAACTGAACCCCAGACGATACAGGTGCGCGTGTTCGGAGGAGGCCAAGGCGTCAATATCTCAGCAGGGACCAAATACATACCGTTGAAACGAGGCGTTGTATCCGCCAATGCTAGTAGTCTGCTTACAATGTATCCTTCATTCCCTTCAAATCCAGAGGCCTTTCAGGAGGGGTGGATAGCCCTGGAAGGACAAATTTCAGCAAAGGGAGAAATCTGGGACAACAAAGCAGTAGAGGCCATACGCATAGGGAATAATCAGATTATTTCGCTTCACTATCCTGCTACGGTCATTCAGCCGGGCGAGCGACGACTTATGTCTCAGGTCTGGCTCATGATGAATGCTAGAGGTTGGAGGGATGTTAGAAAGACCTGGTTATCTAGAGTAGAAAGGCAATTTCTCACTGAGTCTGAGACCGAGCCAATAATGTCAGGTTCAATCCTTGATGCTACGGCAAAGCCGGCCATTCTTGCTTCTGTGGGCAAGACTGCCATCGAGGTGGAAACACGCAAGGCTATTGTTACTCCGATTCCTGTGAATCTACAGGTCAATGCTCCTGTTGGGTGGTCTGCAGAGCTTGCGGCAACGGAGGATTACGACAATGAGCGAGCTGACTCAACAAGCCTTGTGAGATACCCAATGAATGACCTCGACAAGTTCCTGATAGACCTTGTTCCCGACAGTGATATTGCTGATGGCTTTGCGATTCACACAGGTTCCTTGGACATCAGAATGACAAACACCTTGAAGTTCCCTATTAGCATCATACAGCTTGGAAAGAAGGGGCATGAAGTCAAGATTCAGGAGATTGAAGAGAGAGGTGTTGTGGGATACGCTGTCGACAATGGAGTATTCAAGTTCAAAGCGTCTCACAAGTATGGAGGTTGTCTCTACTCTCTTACGAACTCTTTCGGTACTGAACTACTTGTCTCTACCTACCCTACAGCGGAACAAAAGGCCGGAGGATTCCTCAATAACTACTTCGGTGGCATTCAGCCTGTCATCTGGGACGAGTCACACGATGAGATTTTCATGAACGCTCTGACAAACAGAGAAGACATGTCCGGCGCTGCTATTGAAACGGGCATGTGGAAAGGTGTTGAGATTACCTGGAACGGGAAGAAACAGGTTTCAACAAGAGGTGCCAATCTGAGGGTCCAATACCTTACTGCCGCGGGAAGTCCGCTCCTAGTTGTTCGCTGGATAGTTGAGAACAGGACCAATTCCCCGCTCACCTTGATTCCTACTCTTCTGGTAGATGCTGCATATGACACTGTAATTCCAGACCTGCTATTCACTGCAGAAGTTGATGGTGCAGTAACCGACTTCTATCAGTCACCAGTTGCATCAATAGCCATGCCCGACAACAAAATAATCTGGATGCACAGAAGTCGCGAAACCGGGGATAGCGAAGGTCTTGCTCTTGTTGGCTCTGGTCCAAATTCAGGAGTCCTAGGGATCTTTCTGGGCAGCGGTCTAACTTTCGGGACGATGAGTTTCGGTGGCCTCATAATGCCCGGTGATTCTAGGACCTCCACCACTTGCTTTGTGGTGGACCCGAATTCGTATGATGTCCTTGCAGCTCTTCAAGGGAACATTGAGTTTCTGGTTGAGCATTAGAGAACCGAGTGCCCATGTGACTTACGTGGGCAGTTTTCTTTTCTCTATGAAGAAGCCTTCTGCTTTCATGATTCGTGTTTCTCTTCTTCGAGCTCCACTGTCACAAGATGAATCTCCTTTGGGGGAGGATCAGCTGTCATTCTTGTCATAATAGCCATTCTTCTCTCGATTTCAGGCCACTCAATGATAGGGAGTGGACTTCTCAGTACTTCTTTTTCACACATTTCTAAACACCTTTTAATTGGACAGACAAATGACAAAAAACGAGAATCGGATTCTATCTGTGTTCTGACATTGCCTCTGTATTATAGATACAGATATGCGCGTCAAACGCGCAAGCGCCTACATTTGGTTTCCACTTACAAGGATTTTATTCTTATAAGGTTTCGGAATTGATATTTCTCATTTGGCGTAAAAAAGCGCTATAATTGCCCGGAAACGTTTCTTAAGAGCATTTAGACCTTTGAGCCTGATGAAATTGTGGCAGGATCTCAGCTGCTCACCGACTCGTCATCGCTAGAAGCTCAGATTTAGACCGTAGCCTCATGGACCCTGCCGCTAGTAGTCTTCTCTGCATCCCTTATGAAACTGCTCACTGAGTCAGCTTCCTCCGAGATGGGCATTCTTTATGGAAGTCCGAGTCAAGTCCTCTCTGCATGAGTTCGCTCTAGTGATGGTGGTGATTGTGTACGCCATCCAGAGGCGCTAGCCTTCCAAATGCTCTCTGCACGAGCTCCGGCAGCGCTGGATGTATATGAATTGAATTGAACATAGGGACATATGTCTTGTCGCCAGCATTCATTAGATTTGTAATCTCCTGAATAAGGGTCGAGGCTTCAGGTCCGATAATTGTCGCTCCGAGTATTGTTCTATCATTCGCATCCACAATGACCCTCAAGAAGCCCGACGGGTATCCCATCGCAGCACCCTTGGCCGCGCCATCGTAGCCAATCTGTCCAACCAAGAGCCCTCTCTTGGATTGCTTCGCCTCTTCAAGTGTCATTCCAACTGTCGCTACTTGGGGATATGAGAAGACCGCCCTCGGGATTGCATGATAGTCCATTGAGCGTAGGTTCGGTTTTTCTCCCGTCTGCTTCGCATTGAGTGTACTAACTAAGTTGTACCAGACTATCCCTGATTCTTCGTTGGCAACGTGTCGGAACTGGTATCGTCCGATGCAATCACCAAAGGCCCATATGTTCTTCTTGCTTGTCCTGAAGTATTCGTCAACAGCAACCCAGCCATTCTTGTCAGTCTTCACTCCTGTCTTGTCGGGCTTGAATAAGTCCGCGTTCGAAACACGTCCTGCTGCTATGAGCATTGTTTCTGCTCGGTACTCCTTTTCAATACCCGAGCTTCTGTCCCGAGCAGTGACTACTTTCTGCAATCCATCTTGTGATGCTGCAATGACTTCGGTATTTGTGAATACCTTCATTCTCTTGGACAGCTCTCCTTTCAGAAGCTCTGAAACATCATGGTCCTCCTCCTTCACCAAGAAAGGGTTCCTCCCAAGAATCGTAACATCTGTTCCAATTGCCGAGAAGAAGTGAGCGAACTCAGCTGCAACATACCCTCCGCCCACAATAATCATCGACTTGGGTTGGTTGTCTAGTTCAAGGACTGTCTTGTTGGTAAGGTATTCGACATCATCCAGTCCTGAAATGTCCGGTATGAATGGCCTTGCCCCCGCAGCAATGATGATGTGATCCGCCTTTAGCTTCTCGCCGTTCACATCCATGGTGTAGTCCTGAACGAACTCCCCCGTGTTTCTGTAGAAGTCATAGTTCTCAACCTTGACAATAGAGTGCTCTATTTCTTCGGACTCACCCCAAGTCTCTTTCCGCATCCTTTCCATGAGTGCCTTGAAATCGATTTCTTCTATTCTGGCTCTGAGGTTCACCTTCTCTGCATGCTTGATCTCCATGGCAACGTCGGCAACATAGGTCAGTATTTTGGTGGGGATGCAGCCTCGATTAAGGCATGTCCCGCCAAATCGTCCGTTGTCGATTATTGCGACCGAGAGGCCCTGTTCATATGCATTCGCTGCGACATTGGCGCCGGCCCCTGAGCCTAAGACTAACATATCATAGCGGTTCATAGGCACATCTCAATAATTCATCATAGTTAAGGGTAGTGGTCTCGGACGAGCACAGGAGGCGCGGTATGTGCGTTGCTAGGCGAGAATGTACAGCACGACGTTTCGAATTCATATTGGGCTATACTATCAAGACAGCATGTTTTTAAAGCGCATACCCGCTTATTTCTCATTATGGAATGGGGTGAGAAATACATCCAGCTTGCATGGGGCATAGACAAGTACCTTCGCCTGAAATTCAAGCTGGCGGAAAATGACAATGGCTTTGTCGATGCCTACTTCGGACCGGAAACGTTGAAACATTCTGACATAGATACATCGGGGCTGGACAAGCTATGCTCTGAGCTGAAAGATTCTGTGCCTTCTAATGACAGCTTTCGAAGGAACTATCTTAGAGGGCAGCTTCAGTCAATGGAAACCACTCTCAGGATAATTGCTGGTGAGGAAATACCTTACAGAAAAGGTGTGGAACTGCTTTTTGGATTCAGGCCGACGCACAGAGAGATTAGCAAGATTTCGCCTGATGAGATTAAGACTCTCAGGAGGCTCCGTGAGGAGAACTGGGTCCCGAAATCAGAGGTCCTATCTGTCTGCGAGGAGGTCATAGAGCACTGCAGATCAATAACAAATGAGAAACTGGATTTCCTGCCGCTGCCAGAGAAGATGAAGGCTGATATCAATATTGTCACTGGTAAGCCATGGGGAGCATACAACTGGTACATGGGTGAGCTGCATTCAGTTGTGGAAATAAATCTGCCCGACAATAACCTTGCCAATAGCTACGACACTTACCGCACCCTGATAAAGAGGATAACGCATGAGACCTTCCCGGGGCACCTCCTCGAATATGCGATTAAGGAACAGGAGCTGTATGTCAACAGGGGGATTACAGACGCCTCAATAACCTTAACACTTGCGCCACAAGAAGTCATCTCTGAGGGCATAGCCAACAATGCGTGGAGGATAGCCTTTGGTGACGAGAAGGGAATTCTTCAATTCTCAAACGACAGATTTGGGACACATTATGACGTGGAGGCCGATATGCCCCTGGCGGACCGGTTCAGAAGTCTACGTTTCATAAACGGCAACGCTGCCCTGAAGTATTATGTCGAAAATGAATCTGATGAGGCGGTCATTGACTACATTTCTGAAACAACTGGTCAGGGAAGGGACAATGTGAGCTTGGACTTCATAAAGCATCCAGTATGGAGGTTCTACGTCTTCAACTATGCCTACGGCGAGAGCCTAGTGGAGAGAGCACTGGGCAACGAGAAAGTGCTTGCCGCAATATACACAAGGCAACTGACTCCTGGCACACTGAATGAGCTTCTTGATAGGTGACGCCGCGTTTGGTGTAAGCATATCAATGTCCCGCGTACTCTAGTTTCTAGTGTCTAGACGATTTCCCAGGATGTAGCAATGCTGACCCCACCGCCACCACACAGTGTTGCCA
>CAYPUO010000252.1:0-5285 GCA_964413775.1 uncultured archaeon | reverse complement strand
ACCATACACAGAATCGGACAATTGAGGAAGGAATCTGTGCAATGAGGCTGTTTGATGCTGGGGCAAGCGCGACAATCATAGTATTGTTGGCAGTATTGTTCTCAAGCATCGGGCTTTTGGGTCTCGAACAGGCAGTGACATTCATCATAGTAGATTCAGTCCTCCTCATTGTAATCTGCGTCGTGTGGATCGGATTTAGAAAGACTAAGCCGTCGAGCAACTTCAAGAACACTGTTAACATGTCAAATTCCAGTCTTGTCCAGATTGACCTTACAGAAGTACTTACCAATGAATCGTCCGAATATATCAATCTGAGCCGGAATAACATGTCTACCATCGACCTTACTCCGCTTCAATCTCTGAAGGACCTGAAGGATCTTAATATAGGACAGAATGAGATCTCTGAAATCAGTCTGGTTTCTCTTGGGTCATGCAAGTCATTGAAATCCCTTGTCTTGGCAAGAAACCAGATTGAACAGATAGACCTGGATCCTCTAGCAAGATGTAACGGACTGCAAGATCTATTCTTGGACAATAACATGATTTCAGACCTGGACCTAAGCCCCCTAAGCGCATGCACCAGCCTTCGAGTCCTATCCCTGTCAGGACTGCAGCTAGAGAGCATTGACCTAGAACCTCTTGTTTCCTGCAAGAATCTTGAAGCTCTCATATTAAGAGACAACAATCTCAAAGACATTAATCTCGGGCCACTCATGTACTTGACCAAACTGCGGCATCTTTCACTGGATGAATTAAAGCTTGAAAAGCTGAACATCACGCCGCTACTCAAATGTCAGAATCTCAGAACGCTTGATGTTGATGATATACCGCTGATTCAGAAAGTCGCGTGTCGACGGCCGTATCCGAAGGGCCTCAGAAAATACAGCCGAAGAATAGTACATATATACCGTGACAGATAGGAGGTGTCTGCGAAGGCCACATGCAGTAGCGCAGTACTATATCCAAGAGCAACCGGCATACATACCCAATACTTCATGAGGACAAAAACACAGTGGTATAGACAACCATGTCATGCGAGATTTGCGGCACAGACATCCGATACGGTAAGCGAGTTCCCACTGGTAGGAGACTCTGTATCGACTGCTGGAAACTAAAGAAAAAGAAGGCCTGCTCTGAAAAGGAAAAAGAGGAGTAGTCCTCACTGCTAAGAAGCACACATGTGCGTCATCCTCAAATAGCGGTTGTAGATACATCTTCATAGGTGCGAACATGGTTAAGGTTCTGAGATTCCTCCTTCCCATCCTTTTTGCAGCCTGTGGATTCATTTTGGCAAGTGAGATTGTGCTCATAATGGCCACAACTGTGCATGCGTTTTCTCCCACGTATGACCTAATTAGCTGGTGGCCGGGCAACGTCGAGTCTGATGTAGCCTTCCTTCTCGGCCTGTCTTCGCTAGCGGGTATAATCGTATTCATCATTCTCGGGATACCAATTGCCGCCATTTTTCTTGCAGGAACTAGACTCATCAAGGTCACATCATACGAGATTGACATCGCACAGATAGGACACAAATTCGGAGGGATTAGAATGATCAGAAGGGCAGCGATTCCAGCGCTGTTCGCCGTTGCAATATCAGGAGTTGTAATGAAGACAATCGCAGGCTTTCTATTCACTGTCCTACAAAACGTGCCCCCCCAAGCCGCAGCAATATACAAATTCTTGGAACCTATTGTTGGTGCACTCATTGTGCTTCCGGTAGTCCTTGTCATCTTCATTCCGACTTGGATTCTAAATGATGCAGGAATCGTTATGCATCTCAAGGAGAATCAACTGGAAATTCGGAGGTGCCCAGACACAATAGGAGTCGGTAGGTGGTGGAGCAATCTGCTTACTGGATTCACGCTGTTCACAGTTCCCCTTATTGCTTTCGTCCAGAACTTCATACCATTGATTATTTCAGGTGAAACCCACCTCATGGCATACTTGCAGGCGTTTCTCCAATCGCTAGCACCCCCCTTCTTTGCGATGGCATTTGTTATGCCTGTTATCATTTTCAGCGAGATCTTCCTTAGGGCGCATAGACGGGCTATCCGCAGTGTCGCAAAGCGTCTTGGCGCAAGAGAACTGAAGATTGAAACCATCGTCACCGAAACCAAGATAGTTGATGAAGAGCCTGAATATGGATGGGAACACAAATCCTCACCGAAGGAAGAAGGAGAGACAACGGCTTGACCACCTTGCAGGTATGAATCCGTTCAATACTAAACTCCCACGGCGAGGAAGGACCGATGAGGAGAGCGGACAGGAGGACACACCAAAGTCATCTCTTGGGCATTAGGAACCCAGAGAGTCAGGCCGCGGAGCACATTCGGTTGTAACATGGAGTGGCGGTCACGATAAACAAAATACATTCTTTAAGCGACTCTCCCAGTTGATGTGATGACTGCCTCTCTTTCGAGCCATATGGTAGGAATCTGGGTAATGAGTTTAGAAAAACGATAACTGCAGATGATCCTGATCGGCCAGACCAGTGATATCCTATCCAGTGGATATTGGCAGCCATGTCCAGAGTGTGCTAACAGCAAACTGCTAGAAACGCCTGGACAAAATGAGGATTGACAGCAGTGAAGACGAGCATAGAACTATTCAAGAAACACATAACCAATGAGGACATGATCGGGCCTGATTCAAGCGAGATGACCAAGGCTGCTGTTTCTGTTGGACTTTTGAATTTTGTAAACGAACACGCAAGAGGTAACGAAAGATGTCATCGGTATTGATTGTGGACGACGACAGTTTCCTTCACACCGTATTAGGTAGGATTCTCAACATCGGCGGCTATGAGGTTCTTGGGCATGCATATAATGGTGCTGACGCCATAGAGAAGTATGTTCAGTTCAACGAGAAACCCGATTTCATCATCATGGATCACAGGATGCCAGTCATGAATGGTGCTGAGGCGACCATGGAACTGCACAAGCTCAATCCCCAGGCGAAAGTAATCTTTGTCAGTGCTGATGAAGCCGTCCGAGAAACAGCCATGGCCGCAGGAGCGTTGGACTTCCTGAGAAAGCCTATTAAGAGCAAATACCTCTTCGAAACGCTTCAGAAATACTTGTGAGAAAACTTGATTCAAGGGTCATATGCATGTTCTGAGAGGGACTTTAACCACGAAACATGCACCTGTCGTGTCAGGAGTATCAACCAAAGAAATAGAGCCTGAAATAATCTGTAAGATTTCACGACTCAGGTAAAGGCCGTAGCCTCCCCCGCTTCTTACAGATGCACCCCTCTCAAATAATCGATTTCTAACGGTGGCGGAAACTCCAGGACCATCGTCTTGGAATATTATTGTTACGTGGTCCTCATCAAGTCTACCAGTTATTGTTATGGTGGAATGACCACCAGCATGAGTAGCAGCATTCCTCAGCAAGTTGTCGAAAACAAGTGGAATGAGCCTACTCGGTTGAATCTCAGCGAGGTCTATTTCCTCCAGTCTTTCGACTATCTGCATGTCCGGATAGACCTTACTGGCTCTTGCTGTGGACTCTCGGATGATGTCGGCAATCCGCATTGAACACATTGTGGCATCTAGCCCTAGTATCGAGAGAAGGCCGACCATCCTTTCGCAAACAGCCTTGGCTGCTTCCAAAGCCTCATGGAGTTCAGGTGACTCATTTGCAACCAGCAGCCCCACTAAATCAAGGTTGGAGAGGACAAGCCCTATATCGTTCCGAAGGTCATGTCTCATTAGAGAGGCATAGAGCGCAAGCTCAGTAGTCTGCCGCACCTGGATGGTTAAAAGCTGCTTCCTCTCAATGTACGCTCTTAATTCGTACACGAGTGATGAAAGATAGACCTCGTCTTCATCAGAAAAGCTGGTAGCGTTGCCATCATTCAGGAATCCTGCTTCAATGAAGACATCTCTGACTTCGGGCGATAGAATGCTCCTACGCACTCTCCGTTTTATCTGTGAAAAGTCGTCCGTTTCAAAGCAAGAACCAAACAGACTTACCCTACAGGCCATCATCTCAGGGGCACTGAATCCCTCCAAAGCTGCATGAACAAATGCGGCCATCGTATCATCTGTGGCTTGTTCAGGATCTGAAAGAAGCCTAGTGATATTCCTCAGTACTATCACTTGATGAGAAATCCTTTGGAGCCTCTGAAAAGCATGATGGCTGTCAGTTGAGTCGTTTTCCTGTATGGATGGCATTACATAGCCAGTTTCTGCTAGGTAGTTTAGTCTTTCCCTTTTCAATGGGGTGAAGGTCATACATCAATTCTTATGTGATCGATGCTGCATTTGCACGGGGGCAATGCATGAAGACCAAAGAATACGCGGACCTATCGAACGAAAAAACGCTGTTTCTGTATAATAAACTCACAGGAATGGCACCCTACACCCATGAGTTTGTCCCAGGCCACCTAGACTCCCAAATGCTCTCCGGATTCATAGCTGCAATGTCAAGCTTTATGGAAGAGATGACCGGATCCGAACAACTCCAATGGAAGACTGTCTATGGGCGTGATACAAGTCTACTAGTCGAGGTGTCTGACTGGATGGTTGGTGTACTTGCAGTTGTCCGCGAAACCCAAGAATACAGAAGCAAACTAAGACGCATTGTCAGGGAGTATGAGCAAGCGTTCGAATCACTAAAAGATGCGGATGGAATAGAGGGCGGAGTCTTCTCAGAGTTTGACCGATATGTAAAGAGACTGTTCACTGAGGACAGGCTGACAGAGGGGACCATCATCCTGAAAGGTTCCGACTGCCTAGAGGTTTACGATGCCAAGAGAGAGAAGGAGAAAGACACTGCATTACGAACGTTCCTTACAGAAGTCTCGGATGGCCAGACTATTGGCGAGTTTGTACATGAAGCTGGTGTTAGTTCACTGGTGCTGAGAAAAGAACTCTCTGAGGCGTTCTGGCAGAATCTCCTGTATTTGCACTATATGCCAACCGAGGAATACATCTTGGTCATGTCTAGTGGCTCGTCGAGTGCCCTATTCTCTGCCGAAAACCCTCTTGGCCTATCGCAGATGGCACTGAGGGTTGTTGGAGCTCTGGACGGCAGAAAGCGCCTTGCTCAGTTTCTAACAGGAATGAGCGAAACGAAAAAGGAAGGCATTCTGATTGAACTCGGAAACCTCTGTAATCTTGGCGTCCTTTCAAATACCTCAATTGAGCAGAAATTCGTCCTCTTGAATGAGTGTATAGTGACCCGAGTGTACCACGAACTTAGAAGGGAACTTGGGGAAAGGGCCTCTCGTGATCTGCTTGAGGAAGCCAAAGAGAGTGTAATCAAAAGGAATGCGTGGGC
>CAYPUO010000251.1:0-5307 GCA_964413775.1 uncultured archaeon | reverse complement strand
GTGAACTAACTGCACAGAATCTATACATTCCTTCTGACTTCTTCGTGCATCATGTAGGGGTTTACGGCAATCCTGGGGGTGGAAAGACGAACACCGCCTTCCAGATAGTCTATGAGCAGTACAAGAAGGGCGTCCCGTTCCTTGTCATTGTCCCAGCAAAGAAGGAGTGGCGACAGCTCGGTGATTACATCCCTGACATCAGGATATTCCCTACACGGAACATCAGGTTCAACTTCCTGAGTGTCCCCGAGGGCGTCCACGTAAGCACTCATATCAGCAACATAGCAACGTGCTTCATCGCCTGGTGGCCCAGTGAAGGAATCCTGGTCGAGCACATAACGAAGGTCTTCCAGCGAGCGTATATTAATGCAGGCTGGGACCTACATACTGGAGAGAGAGGAAAATGGATCTCAATCACTGACCTGTATGAGGCAATGGAGGAAGTCGCAGCCGAACTGAGATATGGCGGGAGGCTCGGTCAGGAGTTCTTCGGTGCTCTGACCGCCCGGTTCGAGACCTTAGTCAATGACCCCTTGCTGTCCGTGATGTTCAACTGCGAGCATAGTCTGACCGTTCCCGACCTCATCGATAACAGGACCATTCTAGAACTCAATGACCTTCCGGACAAACACAAGGCACTTGTCACGAGTCTACTGCTGGTTTCGATTGCGGAATACCTTGAGGCCAACAGCTCTCCTGTTGGACTGAGTAATAAGCTCCGCCACCTACTTGTCCTCGAAGAGGCACACCATGTCCTGAAACAAGTGCCGACCGCGAGCGAGAGTGAAGGCCACTCATCACAACAGCAGGCGATCAACACTATTGTCCAATTGCTCCGTGAGGCACGGGGACTGGGGCTAGGGCTTGTGTTGATTGACCAGCTGCCTGCCGAGCTAGCCCGAGCGGCAGTCAAGCTCCCTGGGATAACAATAATCCACGCACTATTTGATGCCAGTGAAAGGCTTCTGATAGGTGCACATGCCAATCTTACGGATGAACAACTGACGCATATTGGTTTCCTAGGATGTGGCGAAGCAATAGTGCACCAAGCATTCATTGGTGAGGCAGTTCACGTTCGGGTGCGTGACTTCAGTACAAACACCGTGCTCTGCAAATCCACTTGGAACGATGAGCGTGTTTCGGAGCAAATGAGAGCTTTTTACCTTGAAAACCCTCATCTGCTGAGAGTCAACATCCCGATTATAGACAGCTGGAAACCTGATGAGACTGTACTTAATGAACTCAGGCTCATTGTTTCTGAACCCGAGTTCTCGGAGGAATTTAGAAAACGGATTGCAGTTGGAGAGGAGAGTGTCCTCTCGTATATTCAGGGGATAGTCGAGAAGTCAGTTTCAGCATTTTCCTCTTCTAGAACAGTGTTTCGTGATATTGATTCCTATGCTACAATCCTCTTGGAGATGGCTAGGGGCGAGCTTAATCTGCAATCTAGTGGCGCCAAATCAGAAGGAGGGGATTCTGTTGCGTGAAGCAAAAGAGTACTCGGAGGAAGGAGAGTATCCAAGGAACCTACTCGAAAGGCGAAGAAACCTTCGTATTT
Organism: uncultured archaeon; assembly: GCA_964413775.1. Taxonomy (GTDB): domain Archaea; phylum Asgardarchaeota; class Thorarchaeia; order Thorarchaeales; family Thorarchaeaceae; genus MP5-2226. Next base: position 3,749 of record CAYPUO010000251.1, on the reverse strand, counting down.
CAGAGATCAAGGGAACAACGCTATCACATGAGGAACGCATAAAGATACTGGAAGAATGCAAAAGAGAACATCCAATTCCTGAAACGAACAATGTGATCGAGAGCGGGAGAAGAACAGAAATCACTGAGGCTCTTGAAGCAACCCCAATACTGGACTTCGAAGAAGCGATATTCAATTCCTTGAAGGAGAGGCTGATTTCCTTATATTCTGAAACATTGAGTGAAATATCAAAGGTACGAATTGATGGATTTGATTCGGCTTTAATTGGGGACACTTCAAATACAGTACGGGAGAGTAATGATAACCTAGAAACACTTCTAGTTGAAAATCATATTCGGTCAGCTTTGGATGCATTGGGATACAGAGAAATGCAAACAGAGGAAGCAGTAAATGCTCCTAATGTCTGGTGTAGGATTCAGGAATATTGGAAAGACAGAGTCTATGGCGAGCTCTTGGAGAAATTAGACAGGGCCGCTTTGGCTCCGGCTCTTAGATTGCCAATTGCCATTCGTTTGGAAGAGCTGAACTCTTTTTTCACCGATGAGATGTGTGTTCGTGGGTTCACTGGGATGTTCAAGTACCTCGAAAAATACAACGAAAACGGAATTTACTCATCGCTAACAAAACAAGGAAATCCCACAGATGAATTAACAGTGCTTCCTCGAACTGGCAACACATTGTATATTCTCAGTCAAGTCATGGAAGTATTTAGGCAGCGATACATCGTAGAGTCCAAACAAACCCACCCCTCTCGTTTCTTAGACACCCTTCTAAAAGCATCTTCATGTCAGGAACATCGGGTAGTGAGTACGCTACGCAGTCCATTGTCCTTTCAGGACCCCACTACGGGGGAAACATCTTCACAATTGTTGGCTGACAAGCTCATTGATGTCCTTGGTAGTAGTATCGAGAAATGGTATCAACGTGTGGACAATGTGGGAAAGTCCGCCACACGGTTTAGGGAATGCCAGCCCAGTTGCGAACAGCTATCTATTGTAACAAATATGAGGAATGAAGACTATGCATGGCTCTCAGTCTTTGCCTCTCTCATGTTGCGGGATAGGACACTCTCCAAACAGAAGTTAATCTACACCATGATTCCGGGGTTTGGCAGTATGATTGGAACCTTTGCAAACGATAAGCCAGTGTTGCTAAGGTTAACTCCGGGAAAGGGAAATATGAAACTACTGCCCAAACGACCTGTTGGAATTCCCTACGGAGTTCTTATCGACCTCGAAACAGGTGAAGTCAAGTACAAGTATCTCAATGAGCGTATTCTCAAGGTCAGTTTCCTTAACAAGTATTCATGCGAAAGCAAAGGCGGAAATGTTATCGAAACAAGCCAGAAACTCATCGGAAAGACTACAAGATTTCTCAGAGTACCATGGACAGAGGAAGAACATAGCACTCTCAAACGTTTGGTATCGTCTGTTGCCGACAGGAAATTTGGGAGAGGTGTGATATATGAGGAAAAGGAAACATCTGAGAAAAGCGTTGCTCGTCAGACTTCTTGGTGCCTACCAGTCATGGTCGCTGAAATGGTTCACAACTCACCTCTATGGATCGAGAAGAGGATATCCAACAAACTACTGATAAATGGTCTAGGCAAGTCATATACGCCCGATGCAAAATCATCACTCTCTTTCATATTAGGTAAGATATATGGCGATGCGGCTTCTGAGGCGATTAAAGACATCCCCGTTTCTCACTTTGGCCTTTCAAGCAATGCGCTTGGCATGCTCAGCAATCCAAGTGATGTCAATATCTTCAACGATCCCGTAAACAGAATTCTCGGTATGGCAATTGAGAATCTTAGGGTAGATGGAACTCTCTCTATGTATTACGGTAAAGTAGAACCATTCCTAGGCATTTTGAAGGAAGACTATAGGGAGCAGATCACGCTCCTGAAACAGCTCCTTTCCGGAATGAAAAATCCTGGGGACGCACTCACTCAGCTCTCTAGGTGTCTTTATGGTACTTGGAGTAGCCTCATCGGAACCGATAACATTCGAGAACAGACTTGGGAAAGGCTATCCGATCCAGAAGTGGGGTGGTTGAGAGTGGTTCATGGTCAGATTGATTGGAGTTCCACTTTTGATGTGGAGAATCCCACACGAGAGTGGCTACGCCTAAAGTCCAGGAGGCATGGAGTCCCAAATGACATGCTTACAGGAATAAGAGATGCTACCTCGACTGAGGTTGCCTCTTTCTGTTTCTACGAGGATCTGCATTTGGGAGGGATGAAAAGAGTAAAGATCGATGGCAAGTACACCAATAAGCCTCTTATTGACGAGTCAAGATGCGGCATTGCATTTTTTGATACCTATGGAAATGAGTTTCTTTCTTTTCCCCTCATTGGCAATCTGAGTGGAGTCTGGGGTACTGGAAGAACAGGGTGTCGCACTGAAAGGAGAACAGAAACTGTTTTGCTTTGGAGTTGTTTCCTGAACAGGGGTATGGTCGAGTCCGTAGGCATTTCTCTGAAAGGTATTGAGAAGGCCGAAACGGACTATTTCAATCAAGATGATCGCATCTGGACACAGGCCAAGACCAACTACATGAGAGAATTAACTCTCCTACGCAAAAGCATCGAAAACTCAGGTCATCATTGGATTGATTTCGTTGATTTTAAACTTCTGGAAGACGTGCTTGTAGCAAGTTGGATTGCCACAAAGATGCAGTTTACGGAGCAGCATGGTGTGCAGGGTGCTGGCGAGCAGTATGGAGATTCTCAGGTTTTCTACAGGGCCGTACTGTCACATGTTAATCGCTTGGGCCTTCCAATGACTCGAAGGATTTCTGTGATTCCCGCACCAATCGAATCTATTCTGTCGGAGCTTCCGACTGCTATGCTAGTTGGTCCTGGGAGCCCATTGCTTATTTCTCGGGCTGGAATGTCCACTCCCGATCTTCTTTATGTAAGGGAAGGACGTCTTAGAGCGTCAGAGATTAAGACTTCTACGGACATAGTCATGGAACAGACACGCCTGTTGGAATTCATGACCTCTTATTCACTACATCAGAATAGACCTCAGTTATCTCAAAAAACATGGAGCAAACATTTAGAGCGAGGGGAGTCTGTAGTAATCTCGCTTCCTTTTGAATTGGTCGTGGATGGAGATAGTGAGCGTTTTAGATTCATTGGAGAAATAGAACCATCGGCCGCCTCTGGTGCATTGGACTCTAGATCTGTATTAGCATCATATCTTGCTGTTCAAGATGCAAATCTGCAGAGGATCATCAAAGTAATGTCCAAGCTCGAAAGCGAAAAATGGGAAGCGAAGCCCTTAACCAGTGATATCCTCAGAACTAGGGAACATATTAGAAAGATTATCGAGATTCTTGCTCCAAGCACCTCCATTAAAAGGGTCGCATCAAAACACACGGTCACCCGCGAGATTGGGCGCCTCTATGAATACTTGCTTTCGACTCGACTGTCTGAATCCTATTATCATGATGCTTTGCTTTCTTTCCTGATGCCAAGTGTGCTAGGACGGGAGAATGTCAATCAAGTCACTGCAGGCAACAGCCTCAATTTGAGCGAATCTAATAGACCATCAGCGTCAAAGCACCGAGTCTCGAACTAGGCCCTACCGTTCCCTGATTATGAAATCGTCTCTGCAATCGTCACCATGCCCGTCTTTTCTCAGAAACAGACATCATGGTGAACTATTTCGGACGGTACATGTCTGGTCCCTGACTGTACACCTTTTCCTGAGTCTTATGGGCACCAGGAGTATCGAGCTCGA